>CAMHIP010000015.1 GCA_946185205.1 uncultured Bacteroidales bacterium
GGAGGTCACGGCGATCTCCAGGTTGTCGTCGAACCAGGCGGAAAGGTTGTCGGCATTGCCCTGCGCCATGTATTTGCTGATGGGGATGAAGACGTCAAAACCTGCGGGCTGGGCCGAAAGGCGTCCGCAGAAGAGCAGGGGCAGGAGGACTGCCGCTATTTGGAGCATGCGTTGCACGTCAGGAATGATTGCAAATTCCGAGCCACGTTATTATCTTTGTAGGAAACCAGTTGTTGAATGCGGATATGAAGAGATTCCTCGTGCTTTTCCTTTTCCTGGGAGCCGTCTGGAGCGCTTTCGGGACCGATCAGATTACCGTGCGTCCGCTGCCCGGACGGGAAGCCGCCGTGCAGCAGGGGGCTTCCTGGGGTGTCCCCTTTGCCAAGGGTACGGTCCGGCCGGACGCCCTGTTCAGCCTGACCGACGCCGCCGGCGCCGCCGTTCCGGCCGGAACCTGGCCGCTGGCTTACTGGCCCGACGGTTCGCTGAAATGGCTCGGCGTGGCGACGGTGGCCGGCGAGGATGCACTGACCCTGAACGTACAGCCCGCCCCGAAACGGCGTGGCCGCCGCACGGCTGCCGCCGGGCCGCTGCCCCGCACGCTGGTGCAGCAGAGCGCCGAAGGCATCCGCGTCAACACGGGCGCGCTGAGCTGCTTGTTCCCCGCAGACGGGACGAGTTTCATCCGGGAGCTCTCGCTGGGCGGGAAGCAGATCGCCTCGGACGGTGAGCTGGTGGCCGTGTGGGAACGCCGCAGCGGCACGCAGCAGCGCCGCAGCGTCACGCAGGAGGAGACCCTGGGCCACGTGGAGAAAGTTACGCTCATGCAGGACAATCCCATGCGCGCGGTGGTCAAGGTGGAAGGGAAGCACCGGGCGGCCGACGGCCGCGAATGGCTTCCGTATGCCGTCTATTGCGTTTTCTACGCAGACATGCCCACGATCCAGCTGACGCACTCGTTCGTCTTTGACCGTGACGGGCGGGAAGATTTCGTCGCCGGGCTCGGCGTCCGTTTCCGGGTCCCCTTCCGCGAGCAGGTGCACAACCGTCACGTCCGCTTTGCGGGCGACGGGGAGGACGGCGCCGGCTTCTGGTGCGAGCCCGTCCGGCTGGCGCCCGGTTACCGCCCGAGCGCCGGACGCATTTTTGTGGAGAATTATCAGGAGTACCTGCGCGGAGCGCGGCTCCCGGACGAACAGCAACTGTCTGAGAGCGAGCGCGCTGCGCTGCTGACCTGCCCGGTCTGGGGAGATATGCGCCTGATGCAGGCCCATTCCGGCGGATTCTATATCGACAAGCGCACGACGGCGGCGAGTTCGTGGGTCCGCTATGTGGAAGGCGGCCGCTCGCTGGGCGGCGCGCTGCTGGGCGACTGCTCCGGGAGCCTCTTCGTGGGCGTCAAGGATTTCTGGCAGAGCTGCCCGGCCGCGCTCTACGTGGACCATGCCGGAGAGGAGGCCGGTTTCCTGACGGCCTGGCTCTGGGCGCCGGACGGCCCGGCGATGGACATGCGCCACTACGACACCGCGCCGCACGACCTCAAGATCAATTACGAAGACTACAAAGAGGGCTGGGAGTCCCCGCTGGGGGTCGGCCACCGCTCCACGCTGGAGATCCGCCTCTTCGACGCCATTCCGGACAATGCCGGGCTGCTCGCCGTGGCGAAGGCCGTGCAGAAGCCGCTGCAGTACAGCTGCACGCCGGAATACTTCTATCAGGTACACGCCTTCGGCGACTACTGGGCCCTGCCCCGGCCGGAGCATCCCGTGTATGCGGACATCGAGCGGCAGCTGAACGAGAACCTGGAATTCTACCGCCGGCAGATCGACGAGCGCTCCTGGTACGGCTTCTGGAACTACGGAGACGTGATGCACAACTATGACTTCACGCGCCACGACTGGCGCTACGACATCGGCGGCTGGGCCTGGAACAATGTGGAGCTGGCGCCCAACGTGCTGCTCTGGACCTGCTTCCTGCGCACGGGCCGCGAGGACATCTGGACGATGGCGGAGGCCCTGGAGAAGCATGCCAGCGAGGTGGATGTCCACCACCTGGGCCAGTTCGCCCCGCTGGGCTCGCGCCACAACGTCTCGCATTGGGGAGACGGCGCCAAGCAGCCGCGCATCAGCTACGCCGGCATGAAACGCTACCTGTACTACCTGACCGGCGGCGACCCGCTGACGGGCGAGCGGATGACCGAACAGCTCGGGGCGGAGAAGGCCTACGACCACGCCCGCCGCATCAGTACCTGGGGCGCCGTGGGCGGGACCTACATCAAATCCACGCTCAACGACTGGGGCTACTACGCCGGCAACTGGATGATCGAATGGGAGCGCACGGGCGATCCGTATTGGCGCGACCGGCTGCTGAATTCGATCCGCGACCTGACGGCGCTGAGCCGCATCGCCGGCCGCCTGGCGTTCGACTATTTCGATCCGGAGACGGGCCGCTTCATGGTGTGGCTGGGCGAACAGCCGGGCCGGAAGGGAGAAGTGCATGCGCCGGCATCCGAGTTCGTGCCCGCTTCGACGCTCAGCGACCGCAAACTGAAATCCCTGCTGGGATGGCGCCTGTCGGAGATCCGGCCGGACAGCTTCAGCACCATTTTCGGCGTGCCGGAGATGCTGGCCGACATCAAGGCGACCGTCGATGCGCCGGAATTCTGGAAATATGTCGATAACTCCTTCCGCGCCCTCGCGCATGTCGGCGGCGGCAGCATGACCGGCCCGCGCATGGCGGCCTGGATCGCGGATTCCGAAGGGGACGCGCAGATGGGCGAACTCGCGTGGAAGAACCTGCTGGACAACGGCCTGACGACGACGGAGAGCGACGGCACGCCCGTGCGGCCGCATCCGCTGGAGGAGAAGGTGGCCACGCCCGACCTTGTCAAACCTTATGGCGAGCCGCATTTCCTCGGACAGAGCGCCGGCTGGCAGCTGCATACGCCGAGCACGACGCAGTGGCTGCTCAACGCCATCGAGGTGATGGAGTGGGCCCGCAACTGGAAACCGGAATAGAACGATGCGTATCACCCTGCTCACAGTCGGCAAGACGGATATCCCGTGGGTCCGGGAGGGGCTGGAGATGTATGTCTCCCGGCTGGGGCATTATGTGCCGTTCTCGCTGAAGGAGATCCCGGAACTCAAGGGCGTCTCGGCGCTTTCCCACGCCCAGATCAAGGAACGGGAAGGAGAGCTGATCCTGAAGCAGCTGAACCCGGCCGACGAGGTGATCCTGCTGGATGAGCACGGCCGCGAGTACCGTTCGGTGGAGTTTGCGGACTGGCTGGGCGGGCGCCTGGCGCGCTCGGGCCGCGACCTCGTGTTCGTCATCGGCGGGGCCTACGGTTTCTCCGAGGCGGTGTATGCGCGCGCCGGCGGCAAACTGTCGCTTTCGCGGATGACCTATTCCCACCAGCTGGTGAGAACGATTTTTGCAGAGCAATTGTACCGGGCCTTCACGATCCTGCGCGGAGAGCCCTACCATCACGAATGACCTGGACCAAAAATACAAAGGAATGGCTGGCCGCGCTGCTACTCGTGGCGGGGGTGGTGCTGTTCATCTCTTCGCTGCGCGACACCCAGGCGCCGGGCGATCCAGCCCGTGAGGCGCGCCGCCTGGAGCGCATTCTGAACCGCCGCGCCGCCCGGCTGGATGAATACATGGGGAAGGCGCTCGCGCAGGACCCCGCCGCGTGGCTGTCCCTGGAGGGGCTGCCGCGCGAGTTCGTGGTGTATCGTTATTGCAGGGATACGCTGCAGTCGTGGTGCCACGAGTTCCCGGTCTCCAATGACGACCTCACCCGGCGGGTGTATGTCCCGTTCGTGGCCGATCCGCGCATCTCGGCGGAGTCTCCGTTCCTGCAGGTGACGGACACGCTGGGCTTCCACAACCTGGGCACGCGCTGGTACCTGGCCCGGTGGGCGGGGTCCGGCGATGTCCGCGTGCTGGGGGGCATGGAGGTGATCAACGAGACGCCGCTGGGACGGGGAAGCCGCGCCGGGCGCTATCTGCGCCTGCCGGCGCGCTATGCGATCCGGCCGCTGTCGGCGAGCGGGGGCGTCCCCGTGTCGGTGGCGGGACGGCCGCAGTTCAAGATCGTGCTGGAGTCCCTGACGGGATCGGGGCGCGATGCCTCGCCCCTGCTCTGGGTGGCCATCGGCGCCATCCTGGCGGCTTTCCTGTTCTTCCTGTCCGCCGACCGCAAGCCGCGCCGAGTGGCCTGCGTGATGTCGGGCTCCGTGGTGCTGCTCGCCGGCCTGTATTTCTGGGGGCGCTTCTCGCGCAACCGCGTCCTGATTTTCTCGCCGCTGCTCTATGCGGGCGGGGAGGTGCTTTATTCGCTGGGTGCGGTGGTCCTCATCAACCTGGCCATCCTGATGTGCTCGGTGTGCGCCTACATGGCGCGGCGCTGCGTCTGGGGCTGGATGGACACGCGCGCCCGCCGGGTCGCCGTGCTTTCCGGCGTGCTGGTGCTGGCCGCGGGCGTGATCGTCTATTCGCAGGCGGCGCTGCGCAGCATCGCGCTCAATTCCGGCTTCTCGCTGGAAATCTACAAACTCGGTCAGCTGTCCCCGTTCTGCGTCATCGTCTATCTCTCGTTCGTCACGATGCTCTCGAGCGTGCCGCTGCTGCTGCAGCTGGCCGCCCCGGCCCTGAGCCGGCCCGGCGGACACCGTTTCGACGCGTTCTCGATGACCGGCCGGGTGGTGTACTCCCTGGCCGTGGCGGCCTATCTGGTCGTGACGGCGGGCGTGTTGGGATTCCGCAAGGAGCAGGACCGGATGGGGCTGCTGGCCACGCGTCTGTCCTTCGACCGCGACATCTCGCTGGAACTCCGCCTGCGGAGGATGGAGGCGCAGATCGCCGACGACATGATCCTGTCGGCGCTGACCCGCTTCCAGGGCACGGAACAGTCGATCCAAAGCCGCGTCGCGGACTATCATTTCTCCGGCTTCGACCGGGACTACATCGTCTCCACCCGCGTTTTCAACGAATTCAACAACACGCGCGCGGCGGCCGATGAATTCAACGCGACCGTGCAGGACGGCGTGCCGATCGCGGACAATTCCCGCTTCCTGTTCGCCCGGCACGAGAACGGCCGCCCGTACTATGTCGGCATCTTCCTGTATCTGACCGATGACGGGAAAGTGTCCCGGCTGCTGGTCCGGCTCGAGCCGCGTGAGAGCCGGGGCGGGCGCGGCTACGCCGGCATCCTCGGATTCACGCCGCCGGGACAGGTGAACCTGCCTTCCGGCTACTCCTACGCCCGCTATTCCGGACGCGATCTCAAGGCGTACAAGGGCAATTATCCCTATCCCACGCGGATGGACGATCCGCTGTATGTGCAGATGTACGGCTCGAGCTCCGGGCATCTCCGCCAGGACGGCTATATCCACTTCTTCTACGTGGTGGGCGAAGGGGAGGGCGTCATCATCTCCCGGGCCGGCATCGGCCTGCTGTCCTATGTCATGGCCGGCATCCTGGTGGCGCTGCTGACCTTCCTGACGCTCTCGCTGGCCGTGCTGCGCCAGCCCCGGAGAGCGGTGTTCCGGCAGTCCTACTACAAGTCCCGCATCTCGTGGATCCTGCTCATTTCGCTCCTGCTCACCCTGCTGGCCATGGCGCTGATGAGCGTGCTCTTCGTCTATACGCGCAACAACAGCAACCGCCAGACGGTCATGTCCGACAAGATCAGCTCGATCGTGGCGATGATGGACACGGGGCTGCAGGGCGTCCCGAATGCCGCTGACGTCGATTGGCAGGCCCTCCGGGTCCTGATTGAGCGGGTGGGCGGCGAGACGGCTTCGGACATCACGCTCTACACGCCCTCCGGGCGCCTGCTGATGACCACGACGCCGATGTTCTTCGAGCAGCTGATGGTGGCCGAGCGGATGGACGGAAAGGCCTACGAAAACATCATCTACCGCAACCGGCGCCATTATATCCAGCAGGAACGCCTCGGTGTGCAGAAGTTCTACAGCATGTACGCCCCGCTCTTCGCCGATGACGGTTCGATGATCGCCATCCTGTGCTCGCCCTATAATGAAGAGACCTACGACTTCGAGGAGGAGGCGGTCATGCATTCGCTGACGATCCTGTCTGTGTTCCTGCTCTTCCTGCTGATGGCGCTCTTCATGGTGTCCCGGATCGTGGACCGTATGTTCCAGCCCCTGAGCGAGATGAGCTCCAAGATGGCCAATGCGGACCTGGGCTCGCTGGAGTACATCGACTACGACCGCGACGACGAGATCTCCTCGATCGTGCAGGCCTACAACCGCATGGTCACGGAGTTGTCGGAGAGTTCGCGCAAACTGGCGCAGGCGGAACGCGACAAGGCCTGGAGCGGCATGGCGCGCCAGGTGGCGCACGAGATCAAGAACCCGCTCACGCCGATGAAACTTCAGCTCCAGCGCGTGATCCGGCTCAAGCAGAAGGGGGATCCCGCCTGGCAGGACCGCTTCGACGAGGCCAGCCAGGTGATCCTGGACCACATCGACATCCTCACGGACACGGCCAACGAGTTCTCCACCTTCGCCAAGCTCTATACCGAGGAGTCGGTGGAAATCGCGCTGGACAAGCTGCTGCGCGAAGAGATCTCGATGTTCGACAACAAAGACAACGTCTCTTTCGAGTATCTCGGTCTGGACGGCGTGACGGTGCGCGGTCCGAAGCCGCAGCTCACGCGCGTGTTCGTCAATCTGCTGGGCAATGCCGTGCAGGCCATCGGCGAAGCGCCGGAAGGCCGCGTCCGGGTGTCCCTGCGCCGCTCGGTCGAGGACGGCTTCTGGGACATCGTCGTGGAGGACAACGGTCCCGGCGTGGCCGAGGAGAATATCGAGCGGCTCTTCACGCCCAACTTCACCACCAAAAACGGCGGCTCCGGCCTGGGCTTAGCCATCAGCCGGAGCATCCTTGAGCGTTGCGGCGCCACGATTTCCTACAGCCGTTCCTTCTCGCTGGGCGGCGCCTGTTTTACGGTCCGCTATCCGTCCAGTCAGAAAACGGATATTTGATTATCAAGATATTACAAATTAACCTTCGGAAAAAACTCCGAAGGTTAATTTGTAAATAGTTGATTGTTAAGAACTATTTCAGGAAGGTCTCGCGCATCGGGTTGAAGCAGTCGATGAGGATGCCGTCCTCGAGGCAGACGCAGCCGTGCGGAATGTTGGGCTGCTTGTAGAGGGCGTCACCCGCCCGGACGATCTTGGTCACGTCACCGACGGTGAATTCGAAAGCGCCGGAGGCGACGTAGGTCACCTGGGTGTGCGGATGGCTGTGCATCTCGCCCACCTGGCCTTTCTTGAATTTGACCTTCACCATCATGATGTTGTCGTTGTAGCCGAGGATCTGGCGCACCACGCCGCCGCCGGCATCGTGCCAGTCGGTCTCGGCCTCGAAGATGAAATTGCCGCTTTGCTGAGTCATGACTTGTTCGTTAGGGGTTGTTTCTGTAGCAGGGGTTTCCTGATTCCGGTTGCCGCAGGCGCTGCATGCGACGAGGGCGGCACCGAGGGAGATCATGGTTAATAATTTATTCATTCGGGATGGATTTTTGCCAAAGATAGGGACATTTTTCTTATCTTTGAACACTGCCAATCCAAATTCCGATGAAAACCACAATTAACCGTTTTCTGCCCCTGTTTGCGGTCCTGTTGCCGCTTACCCTTCAGGCTAAACCGAAATCGATTGAAAGCCAGGTGCTTGAAACTATGAAGACCGCCACGCAGTATATGATGGACGTCGTGAGCTACCGAGGCGGTTTCGTATGGAACTACCTGCCCGACTTCTCCCGCCAGTGGGGCGAGATGGAGGCCAAGCGCACGATGGTCTGGACCCAGGATCCCGGCACTCCGCAGATGGGGCATCTGCTGCTGGACGCCTACCACGCCACGGGCGACGAGTACTACTATGAAGCCGCCAGGAAGGTCGCGCAGGCCCTGATCTGGGGCCAGCAGGACAACGGCGGCTGGAACTACACCTTCGACTTCGCCGGCGAGGCCTCGCTGAAGGACTGGTACGCCACCGTGGGCCAGAGCGGCTGGCGGCTGGAGGAGTTCCAGCATTATTACGGCAACGCCACCTTCGACGATTCCTGCACCTCGCAGTGCGCCAAGTTCCTGCTTCGCATCTATGTGGAGAAATACGACGCGTCGCTGCGTCCGGCGCTGGACAAGGCCATCGGCTTCGTGCTTGGCAGCCAGTATCCCAGCGGCGGCTGGCCGCAGCGCTGGCCGCTGAAATACGACCACCCCTTCCGGGGCAAGGCCGATTATTCTTCTTTCATCACGCTCAATGACGACGTGATCCCGGAGTGCATCGACTTCCTGGTGCAGTGCTACCAGACGCTGGGCCTGCCCGGCCTCAAGGAGCCCATCTACCGGGCCATGTACCTGTGTATCCTGCTTCAGCAGGGCGCTCCCTATGCCGGCTGGGCCGACCAGTACACCCCGGACGACCTCAAGCCGGCCCACGCCCGCTCCTATGAGCCGCGCAGCGTCAATTCCGGCACCACGGTGGCCATGATCCGCCAGATGATGGAATACTACCGGCTGACCGGCGACACCCGTTTCATGACGGGGATCCCGGCCGCGCTGGACTTCCTGGAGTCGCAGAAGCTCCCGGCCTCCGAGGAGCAGCGGTGGGGTCGCCCCAGCAGCGATCCGGACGCCATCCTCGTGCCCCGCTTCATCGACCCGGAGACCGGGACGCCGCTCTATGTGCACCGCGTGGGCAGCAACTGGTACAACGGCCATTATTTCACCGACCAGGACATCACCGGCACCATCGGGCACTACAGTTCCGCCATCCGCGTGAATGTGAAGGCGTTGCGCAGGCAGTACGAGGAGCTGCTGGCCCGGCCGGTGGAGGAGGTCGTCGAGGGCTCTCCGCTGCTGGAGAAGGAACTCGTCCCGCTCCGCAAGTATTATGCGTCCGTCCGCGGACCCCGTGAGGAGGTGAAGGACATCATCGCCGCGCTGACGCCGGAGGGATATTGGCTGAGCCCGCTGGGCAGCACGTCCCATCCCTACAGGCCGGGAGCTTCCACGGAGCCGAGCACGGAGACGAAATATGCTTCCACCAACGTAGGAGACGAGTACGACACTTCACCTTATCGCTGTACGGACGGTACGATGTGTATTTCTACGCGCGACTATATCAACAAGATGGCGACGCTGATCCGTTTCATTGACAAAGATGCAGAGTAAGATGATACGATTCCTTTTAGCACTTTCCCTGATTTCCGCTCCGCTGTCCATGACGGCGACGGAGTCTTCCGGACGGGCGGCCGGAAATTATTTTTCGGATGCCCCTTTCGGCTGGGCGACGGCTTTTTCCCTGACCGAGGGGAGCGGGTATGACCTGACGGGCGGCGATCCGGCGCGTACGATCGTGCTCCAGAGCAACGGCTTCGACATGCGCGAGGATGTCATCAAGGCCGTCAAGGATTACGACGTGGTCGTGTTCGACGGTGCGCGCGGGGATTTCATCATTTCCGGCACTATGTCCTTCCGCGGCCTGCGCGGCAAGACGCTGCTGGGCGTCAACGGCGCCCGGATCCGTACGCAGTTCGAGGTGACGCCCGAACTGCGCAAACTCCTGGACGACACGGGCGTGAAAGCGATGTCCGACCAGGGCGGCGGGGGAGAACTGTCCAACGGCGTGCGGGTGGCGGAGGAACGCGAGCAGCACACCCGGCAAGCCATCATCGACCATACGGGCGATGCGAAGGAGGGCTACCGCAATGCCGGACTGTTCAGTCTCAACGCCTGCGAGAACATCATCATCCGCAACCTGGCGCTCGTGGGGCCCGGTCCCATCGACGTGGGCGGCGCGGACCTGCTGACGCTCTCGAACGGATCGAAGCATATCTGGGTGGACCACTGCAGCTTCACGGACGGGATGGACGGCAATTTCGACATCAACTCCCGCTCGGACTTCATCACGGTGAGTTGGTGCACCTTCCAGTATACCGACAGGGCATATGACCACAAGGCGTCCAACCTGATCGGCAGCAGCGAGCGGCCGGACCAGGGCGTGGACAACCTCAACGTTACCTTCGCCTACTGTATCTGGGGCGCGGGCTGCGAGGTGCGGATGCCGGTGGTGCGCTTCGGCAAAGTGCATTTGCTCAACAACTTATATGAATGCGCCGGCAACTATGCCGATGCCGTCAACGCCCGGATCGATTCCGAGGTCCTGATCGAGGGCAATTATTTCGACAAGGGGGTGAAGAACATCTTCAAGGGTACGGACGACGCGCGGGCCTGGCAGTTCCGGGGCAATGTCTTCCGGGAGAAATTCCGGCCGGCCGACCGCGGCACCGTCGAGATGCCCTATGCCTACTCCGTGCTGCCCGCCGCCAGGGTCCCGGCCCTGCTCCGCAAGGGTGCCGGTCCGACCCTGGATCTGAAGGCGCCGGCGCCCACCTTCGACTTCACCATCCACCTGATGGGCGACAGCACCATGGCCGACAAGGACATCAGCGGCCTCAACCCCGAGCGCGGCTGGGGCATGGTCTTCGAGAACTTCCTCGACAGCCGCGTGCGCGTGATCAACTACGCCAAGAACGGCCGCAGCTGCAAGACGGCCATCGCCGAAGGCATTTGGGACCGCATCAAGGCCAACATCCGCCCGGGCGACTATCTCTTCATCGAATTCGGCCACAACGACCAGAAGCCCAACGGCAAGGGCTACGCGCCCGCCTGGACCGAGTGGCAGGACTACCTGCGGCTCTTTATCAACACCGCCCGCGAACTGGGCGCCACGCCGGTCCTGCTGACGCCGGTGGCGCGCCGCCATTTCTACAACAACGTCCTCGACGAGACCACCCACGGGGAGTACCCGGCCTCGATGCGCGCCGTGGCCCGGGAGACGGGCACGACCCTGATCGACATGGAGCAGGCCACCATCCAGTGGCTCAAGGAGGCGGGCGACCTCGCCTCGCGGCCCTATTTCATGTGGATTGAGCCGGGCGTGTGTCCCGCCAAGCCGCAGGGCATCCAGGACAATACGCATTCCACGCCCCTGGGGGCCCGCCGCAACTGCGACATCGTCTGTGATTCCATCCGGGTCAAGCTCCCGGAGATCGCGAAGCACCTGGTGCACTGGGATGCCGTCGTCGATCAGCAGGGCCGCGGGGACTACCTGACCGTGCAGGCGGCTGTCGATGCCGCGCCGGACGCCCTGCATGACGGGCAATACACGATCCTCATCAAGCCCGGCGTCTATCGCGAGCGGGTGATCATCCCCTGGAACAAGCGCCATCTGCTCCTGAAGGGCCTGGACGCCATGAATACCGTCATCGTCTGGGGCAACGCCGCCCCGCAGCCCTGGCCCGGCTATGCCGCCAGCACCATCGGCACCTCCGGCAGCGCCACGCTCTTCGTGCACGCGGAGGATGTGACCCTGGAGGACCTGACGGTGGAGAACGACGCCGGCCGCGTGGGCCAGGCGGTCGCGCTCTTTACGAACGGCGACCGTTTCACGGCCCGCCGCTGCCGTTTCCTCGGCAACCAGGATACCCTCTACACCTTCGGGAAATACGGCGAGGACGGCCAGCACATCCGCAACGCCTTCTTCGACTGCTACATCGAGGGTACGACGGACTTCATCTTCGGCAGCAGCACCGCCTGGTTCGAGCGCTGCGAGATCCGTTCCAAGGCCGACTCCTACGTCACCGCCGCGTCCACGCTGGAAGGCCAGCCCTATGGTTATGTGTTCCGGGACTGCCGCCTGACGGCCGATCCGGACGTGGAGAAAGTCTATCTGGGACGCCCCTGGCGGCCCTACGCGCAGACGGTCTTCCTGCACTGCGAACTCGGCGCCCACATCCGCCCGGAGGGCTGGCACAACTGGGGCAGCACCGACAAGGAGAAGACGGCCTACTACGCCGAATACGACTGCTACGGCCCCGGAGCCGACACCGCCGCCCGCGTGGGCTGGGCGCACCGGCTCAGCTCCGCCGAAGCGGCCCGGTACAGTTGGGACGCCGTGATGGCGGGCTGGACCCGATAAGTAAGGTTTTCGGCGCCACCCCCGGCTTTGAAGCGGGGAGTGGCGCCGATTTTGACAGATTTCGATGCCAGGAATGTATGAAGAGATTCCTTGTTTTCACCACCTTTGCGCTCCTGTCTTTGTGTGCGTTTGCCGCACAGCGCGAGACGCTTGACCTTTCGGGTCACGACTGGAACATCACCCTGGACCTTGACGCGTCCTGGGAAAACGAAGAACTGCACCTCCCGCCGGTGGATGTCAGCACCCTTCCCGTGCGCATCCCTTCCGGCGGCTGGGCGCTGCTGGAGAAGCCGCAGGCAAGCGGCGTCCACCTGCCCGCCACGGTGGAAGAATACCTCTGGGGCTGGAACGGCGAGACCTTCGGAGTGACCGGCAACTACGTGGGAGTCAGCTGGTTCGAGACGACGGTTGAGGTCCCTGCCGATTGGCGGGGGCGGCGCGTGAGCATCGACTTCGAGGCCGTCCGTTTCCGGGCGGAGGTGTTCGTGAACCACAAGCTGGTGGGCTATGACCTGGTCAACAGCACCCCGTTCAGTTTTGACATTTCCGACGCGCTGGAATACGGCGCGCGCAATGTCATCAGCGTGCGCATCACCGATCCCAACGGCAACTTCAACTGGAAGGATTCGCAGGTCTATACCTGGGGCGAATACCGCACCAACCCGACCCACGGCTTCGGCGGCATCACCGGCCGCGTGCAGCTGACGGCGACCGACCGGACCTGGATATCGGACATTTTCGTGCAGAACCGCCCGGATCCCCACGCCATCGGCGTGCAGGTCACGGTGCAGTCCGACCGTGCCACGCAGAAAACGCTCGAACTGAGCATCCGCGACCGTTCCGGGGCGGAGCTCTATCGCAAATCCTGGTACGGCGAATGGGCCCCGGGCGAGAACGTCCGCCAGCTGGACATCCGCCTGCCCAAGGCCAGGCTCTGGAGCGTCGAAGAGCCCAATCTGTACGACCTGACCGTCAAGGTGGGGGAGGACAGCGACACGCGCCGCTTCGGTTTCCGCTGGTTCGAGGTGCGGGACGTGCAGGGTGACCGGCAGTTCTACCTCAACGGCAAGCGCATCGTGGCGCGCACTTCCATCTCCTGGAGTTTCTGGCCGGAGAACGGCATCATGCCTTCGGACGAGCTGGCGCGCCGCCAGATCGAGTCCGCCAAGGCGCTGGGACTCAATATGCTCAACTTCCACCGCACCATCGGCCAGCGGCGCGTGCTCGACTGGGCGGACGAGCTCGGCCTGCTCTATTGGGAGGAGCCGGGCGGCAACCAGTACCCGGCAAACCGTTTCGACGATGACGACCTGCAGAGCCGTTTCTATTTCGCGTACCGCGACGAGAAGCTCCGCCGGATGATCCTGCGCGACCGCAGCCACCCCTCGCTGGTGATCTACAACATGCACAACGAGCGCGGCGCCGCCCCGCAGCGCCAGGACTACGAGCAGATGGCGATGGGCCACCGGCTGGATCCGACCCGCATCCTGGTCTATAACTCCAGCAACGGGCAGAACCCTGAGAATGAGCCCAATGCCCGCTTCAAGACGCACCTGATGCCCTATGACCATACCTTCCGCGACTACGGCTGGTGGGACAACCACCACGCCGGCGGCCCGGGCGTCTATCACGACGCGCTCTATGTCGGCAAAGACGAATACCTGCGCGGTTCGCAGCACCGCGACGAGATCATCTACTGGGGCGAGGAGGGCGCAATCGGCACTCCGCCGCGCCTGCAGCTGATCCGGGACGAAATCCTGCGCAGCGGAAAGACCCGGTCCTGGGAGGCGCAGGACTACCTGGACTGGTATGATGCGTACGACAGGTTCCTCAAGGAGCGGGGATTTGCGGAGGCTTTCCCTTCCGTGGACGCGCTGACCACGGCCATGGGCAATGTGGCCTACTACTACCAGGGCCGCATCATCGAGAACATCCGGATGAACAACATCGTGGACGGCTATGCCATCAACGGCTGGGAGAGTTTCAAGCTTGAAGACCATTCCGGTGTGGTGGACAATTACCGTTTCCTCAAGGGCGACCCGGAGCTGATCGCCCGTTACAACCGGCCGCTGGTGCTCTCCGTCAAGTTGAACCACAAGGTCCTGCCGGTCGGCCGCTGCACCACCGCGGACGTGTTCATCATCAACGAGAAGGGCCTCAAGGGCGATTTCACCCTGGAGCTGGAGCTCAGGGCGGAGGAAGGCACCGTCCTGCAGCGCGCCTCGCGCAAGGTGCACGTGAGCGGCGGTGTCGTTTATGGCGAATGCCTCGCCGACGGCTTTGACTTCGTCGTCCCCCTGGCCGGTCGCAACCGCGTGGTGGCCCAGCTGCTGGACCGGCGCGGCGATGCGGTCTGTGCGGGATTCGACGAAGTTTTCGCCGTGAGACCGGACGCATCCGGCATCCCGGCCCACGGGTCCGTAGCCGACAAGAGCGGACGCCTCGCGGCTTTCCTGGGCCGTTTCGGCATCCGGCCGGAGACCTATGAGAAAGGGACGCCCGAGGGCGACTGGCTGCTGGTCGGCGATTTCGAGCCGGACCAGTGGGGCAGCGGCATGAGCGATGTCCTGGAGTGGGTCTATAAGGGCCATACGCTCGTGATCGTGGACAATCCCGAACGCTGGGCGGAGTATCTGGCAGACAAGGAGGTGATGGACTACCGGGGCAGCAAGACCATCGGGACCGCCTGGTACGGCGGCAACTTTTTCAACCGGGCCGACCCGGTTTGGGAGGGGCTTCCGCAGGACTGTGTCTTCAACTGGGAGTATCAATGCTTCGCGACCTATGTCCGGCGGCGCATCGGCCTTCGCGCCTTCAACGGCGAGATCCTCGCCGCTGCCGTGGCGGACCATAAGAAAGAGGTCTATTCCGTGCTCAGCCGCATCCGCGCCGGCCGGGGCCAGATCCTCCTGACGACCCTCGACATCCCCGCCTGCATCGGGGAGACGGCCGCGCCCGCCGGGGCGGTCCAGGACGGCCTCGCCGCCCAGCTGGACATCGACGGCGCCAACGAGGCGATGGGTACGTACGACCTCAGCGAAGAGAACTACGCCAACGTCGTGGGGCAGCAGCTGCTGCTCAACCTGCTGAAGCGGCGGTAAGATTTCCCGGTTCTCCTTTGCTGGAGACCGGGAAATTGCGTATCTTTCGGAAGACAATTTTATTCGTCATGATCAAGCGATTCCTTATCCTGCTGGCAGCGCTTTGCCTGCCGTTTCCGGGCCTTTGGGCCCAGACCCCGAAAAACGTTATCTGGTTCGACAAGCCGGCCGCCTATTGGGAAGAGGCCTGGCCTGTCGGCAACGGCCGCATCGGCGCCATGATTTATGGCGGCACCGACATCGAAGAGATCCAGCTCAACGAAGAGACGATTTCCACGGGCGGCCCGTATGAGAACTGGAATCCGAAAGGCCTGCAGAACCTGCAGAAAATGCGGGACCTGGTCTTCGCCGGCCAGTATGACGAGGCCCAGAAACTGGGTGATGAGAATTTTCTCTCGCCCGTGGGCGAGGAGATGTCCTACCAGACGGCCGGCTCGTTGAAAATCAAGTTTTCGGGCCGCGAGGGGGAGGTGAGCGACTACCGCCGCGAACTGGACATCGACCGGGCGGTCGTGCGCACCAGCTACAAGGTGGGCGGCGTGGAGTACGTCGAGGAAGCGTTTGCCTCCTTCACCGACCAGCTCATCATCGTGCGTATCACGGCGTCCAGGCCGAAAGCCATCTCCTGCGACCTCTACTACGAGACGCCGATGAAGGACACGAAGGTCAGCACCCCGGGCGGCAATATCCTGCGCCTGGAGGGCAAGGGCGACGACAAGGGAGGCATCCCGGGCGCCATCCGCTATGTCAATGACACGAAGGCCACGGCCCGGGGCGGCAAGGTGAGCGCCTCCGGCGAGAAACTGCAGGTCAGCGGCGCCTCGGAGCTGCTGCTGCACATCTCCCTGGCCACCAATTTCGTGAACTACAAGGATGTGTCCGGCGATCCGCTGGCACGCAACGCGGCTTATCTGAAGAACGCCTCGAAGAAATACGACAAGGCCCTGGCGGCGCACGTGGCTGCCTACAAGGCGCAGTTCGACCGCGTGAAGCTGGACCTGGGCGAATCCTACTCCCAGGACCGTCCGGTCAACTACCGCATCCTGGCCTTCCAGTGGACGGAGGACGCCCCGCTGGTGGCGACCTACTTCCAGTACGGCAGGTACCTGCTGATCAGCTGCTCGCAGCCGGGCACGCAGCCCGCCAACCTGCAGGGCATCTGGAACCAGCGCATCAAGGCCCCCTGGTGCGGCAATTACACGACCAACATCAACCTGGAGATGAATTACTGGCCTGCGGAGCTGACCAACCTGCCGGAACTCCACGAGCCGCTCCTGGATATCATCCGCGACTTCTCGGTAAGCGGTGCAGCCACCGCCCGCAACATGTACGGCTGCCGGGGCTGGGTCCTGCACCACAATTCCGACCTGTGGCGCATCACGGGTGCGCTGGACTATGCCTACTGCGGCCTCTGGCCGATGGGCGGCGCCTGGCTCTGCCAGCACCTCTGGGACCGTTATCTCTACAACGGTGACGCGGCTTACCTCGCCGAGGCCTATCCGCTGATGAAGGGAGCGGCGGAGTTCTTCGTCGATTTCCTCGTGGAAGATCCGCATACCGGCTACCTGGTCGTGGTGCCTTCCGACTCGCCCGAAAACCGCCCCTTCGGGCGCACGTCCAACATCTTCCCGGCCATCACCATGGACAACCAGCTGGTGACGGACCTGTTCGCCAACACGGCCCGCGCCGCGGCGATCCTGGGGCAGGACAAGGCCTTTGCGGACACGCTGGACGCCATGCGCCGCCGTCTGCCGCCGATGCAGGTCGGCCGGCACGGGCAGCTGCAGGAGTGGTGGGAGGACTGGGACAACCCGAATGACCACCACCGCCATGTCTCGCACCTCTGGGGCTTCTATCCCGGCTATCAGATCTCGCCGTACCGCACCCCGGTGCTCACCGAGGCCGTGCGCAACACGCTGATCCAGCGCAACGACGCCTCTACGGGCTGGTCCATGGGCTGGAAAGTCTGTCTCTGGGCCCGCATGCTGGACGGCAACCATGCCTTCAAGCTGATCAAGGACCAGCTCTCGCTGGTCAATCCCGCCATCCAGTACGGCCAGTCGGGCGGGACGTATCCCAACCTCTTCGACGCCCATCCGCCGTTCCAGATCGACGGCAACTTCGGCTGCACGGCCGGCATCGCCGAGATGCTCCTGCAGAGCCATGACGGCGCCGTGCACCTCCTCCCGGCCCTGCCGGACGCCCTGGCGGACGGTTCCGTGGAGGGCCTGCGCGCCCGCGGCGGCTTCGTGCTGGAGAAACTGGTCTGGCAGGACGGACACATCGTGGAGGCGCGCCTGCGCTCCACGGTCGGCGGCAATCTCCGCCTGCGCTCTTATGACGCCCTGGTCTCTGCAGACCCTGCTGTCATCCTGAGCGGAGCCGAAGGATCCAACCCCAACCCCCTCTTCGCTTCGCAGGAGATCGCCCGCCCGCTGGTCAGCGAGCAGGCGCCGCTGCGCGGCTATGTGGCCCCGAAAGCCTTCGAATATGACATCGAGACCGTGCCCGGGCAGGTCGTGACCGTGCGCCGTGACGCGGCTGCCGAAGGGGCCGCGGATGCGGTCGTGGCTGCCGACGGGAGCGGCGACTACAGCTCGGTGCAGGCCGCCATCGACGCGGCGCCGGATTTCTCGGAGCGCCGCTGGGTGATCCTGATCAAGGACGGCGTCTATGACCAGGAGAAGCTGCTGGTCCCGGAGAGCAAGAAAAATCTTACCCTGCGCGGCCAGAGCCGCAAGGGGACGGTGCTGAGCTACCACATGTATGACGGCCCGGACATCTATGCCGGAGCACGGCTTCCGCAGGAGTCGGCCCGCAAATGGATGCGTTCCGATCCCATCCTGCTCAAGACTTCGGCGACGCTCACCGTGGTGGGCGAGGGTTGCCGTATCGAGCACCTGACCCTGGCCAACACGGCCGGTCCCGTGGCGCAGGCGCAGGCAATAGCGCAACTGGGTGACAAACTGTATGTTACGGATTGCGACATCACCGGCTACCAGGACACGATGTACCTCTGGAAGGACGGCAAGCGTTCCTATTTCGAGAACTGCCTGATCGTCGGCCGGACCGACTATATCTACGGCGGCGGCATCGCCTGGTTTGAAAACTGCGAGATCCGCTCCTGGGGCGGCGGCTGGATCACGGCCCCTTCCACCCGGCGCGACCAGCCCTACGGTTTCGTGTTTAACCGCTGCCGCTTTACCTATGCCTCCGGCTCCCCGCGCGACGGGGACGACGGGCGCAGCATTGCGATCGGCCGCCCGTGGCACAATTACCCGAAGGTGGCCATCCTGCATTCCGACCTCTGCGACGAGATGGACCCGCTCGGCTGGCCGACCAACTGGGGCAAGCCCTACGTGGAGACGAGCCCGGACCTGCACCTCTACGAATACGGCAACCGCGGCCGCCGCGCCGACATGAACGGCCGTGCCAAATGGACCGGTCTCCGCGCCCTCACCCCCGCCGAAGCGGAACAGTACACCGTAGAGAACGTCCTCGGCGGCGATCCGAGCCGCTGGTAGTTAATAAGAATCCCACATGAAACGATTGACCATCCTCCTGCTGGCGCTCCTGTGCGCCTTCTCCGCCCGGGCGGAGAACTACCCCTACCGCTCCGATTATCTCTGGGTGACCGTGCCCGACCATGCCGACTGGCTCTACAAGACGGGCGAGAAGGCCACCGTCCGGGTGCAGTTCCTCAAATACGGCATTCCGCGCGACGGCGAGATTGAATACACGCTGGCAGACGACCGCCTTCAGGATGACAAGCAGGGCACGGCCACGCTCAAGGGCGGCGTCTGCACCATCGACATGGGCACGCGCCGCACGCCTGGTTTCCGGGACTTGCGCATGAGCGTCCAGGTAGATGGCAAGACCTACAAACACCACATCAAAGTGGGCTTCTCGCCGGAGAAGATCGTCCCCTACACGCAGGAGCCCGCGGATTTCAGCGCCTTCTGGCAGCAGACGCTCGACGAGGCCGCCCGCATGCCGCTCTCCTATACCCGCGAGCGCTACCCGGCCCTGTGCACGGACAAGGTGGACTGCGACCTGGTGAAACTGATGATTAACGCCCGCCAGTGCATCTACGCCTATCTCTTCCTGCCCGTGGGGGCGCAGAAGGGCGCCTGCCCCGCCGTGCTCTGCCCGCCGGGCGCCGGGATCAAGACCATCAAGAACCCCAAACCCTTCTATGCCGAGCACGGATTCATCCGGATGGAAATGGAGATCCACGGACTGGACCCGCGCATCCCCGAGGAGACTTTTGCTGAGATCACGGCTGCTTTCAATTCCGCGTCCAACGGCTATCTGGAGAACGGGATCGACTCCCGCGAGCGCTATTACATGCGCCACGTCTATGTGGCGATGGTCAAGGCCATCGACCTGCTGACTTCGCTCCCGGAATGGGACGGCAAGAATGTCGCCGTGCAGGGCGGGAGCCAGGGCGGCGGCCTGTCGCTGGTCGCCGCAGGGCTGGACCGGAGGGTCACGCAGTGCGTGGTCAACCATCCGGCGCTCGCCGACATGGCGGGTTATGCCGAGGCCGGCCGCACGGGCGGTTATCCTCACATGAGCCGGGAAATCCTCACGCCGGAGCATGTCCGGACGCTTTCCTACTTCGACGCGGTCAATTTCGCCCGGCACATCAGCTGCCCGGTCCGGATGACCTGGGGCTACAACGACGACGTCTGCACGCCGACGACTTCCTATGCCGTCTGGAATACGCTGACCTGCCCCAAGGAGGCGCTGATTACGCCCATCAACGAGCACTGGACAACGGATGATACGGAGCGGGGCCACATGGAGTGGATCCTGGAGCACCTCCAATAGACCTGCGCCATGAGAAATGCTGTCCTGACCTGCCTGTGTGCGGTCCTGTGCGCCGCGCCGCTCTTCGCCGCCTCCCCGGTCGTGACCACCGTCGTCGTCGCCAAAGACGGCAGCGGCGACTTCACGACCATCCAGGCCGCTGTCAATTCGTTGCGTTCCTTTAAGCCCGAAGGGCGTTCCTGCGTCTATATCAAGAAGGGCGTTTATGAAGAAAAAGTACTGATTCACAGTCATAAAGCGGAGATCTCCCTGGTCGGGGAAGACCGCGATTCTACCGTCATCCTCTGGCACGACCACGCCAACCTGCCGGATGAGATCGGCGGCACGATCGGCACTTTCCTGAGCTATACCCTGCGGGTGGACGCACCGGATTTCGTGTGCGAGAACCTCACGGTCGTCAACGACGCCATGACGCACAACAACCCCGGCTGGTTCTCCGATTTCCGGGACAACGCAAAGGTCGGCCAGGCCGTCGCCCTGCATGTGGAGGGCGACCGGGCGCAGTTCCGGAACTGCCGGTTCCTGGGTTTCCAGGATACCATCTATACCGGAAATCCGGATGGAAGGGAATATTTTGAGGACTGCTACATCGAGGGCACGGTGGATTTCATCTTCGGCCCGGCGACCTGCTGGTTCGAGCGCTGCCACATCCATGCCCTCCGGAAGGGATATCTGACGGCCGCATCCACGCCTGCGGACCATCCCATAGGCTATGTTTTCAACCGCTGCCGCGTAACGGCCCGCGAGGGCGTCACGGGGGAGTGGCTCGGCCGCCCGTGGCGGGCCTGGGCCTACACGCTCTGGAAGGAGTGCGAACTGGACCTGGACCTCGATCCGGCCGGCTGGCACAACTGGGGCAACCCGGATAATGAGAAAACCGCCCGCTATCTCGAATTCCGCTGCACGGGACGGGGTGCTGACCGTTCCCGTCGGGCGTCCTGGTCCCGGGAACTCAGCCCGCGCGAAGCCCGGCGCGTCACGCCTGCGGCTGCGTTTCGCGTTCTTCAGGCTGACTGGCTGCCGTAGCGCGCTTGCGGGAGCGGAATTCGGTCGGCGTCATCCCGGTCTCTTTCTTGAAGACCTTGCTGAAGTAGTGCGGATCGTTGAATCCGATGGCGTAGGAGATTTCAGCCATGGAGTGCCCGCCTTCGCGCAACAGTGTCTGGGCGCGCTCCATCCGCAGCCGGCGCAGGAAGGCCGCCGGGGTGGTGCCCAGCAGGACCCGGCAACGCTCGAAGAGCACGGAACGGCTGACGCCCATCGCCTCGCAGATCTGCTGGACTTCCAGCGCGCCGTCATCCAGCCGGGATGTCAGGAAGGCGATGAGTGATTCGACGAAGCGCCGGTCCTCGCCGTGCAGGCCGTGCAGTTGCGGATCTTCTTCCGTATCCGGCGGCGTGCCGGAGCCGGGCTGCAGGCGGCGGCGAGTCATCAGCCATACGGCTCCTCCGGCGGCGAGCAGGTAGAGGAGCGCCATCCAGCCGGATTGCAGGAACTTGCGGCGCACCACGATGAGGAAATCCTTCTCGTTGTCCACCTCCAGGCCGGCACCGTTGGTGGACCGGATGCGGAGCGTGTAGCGCCCCGGCCGCTGGGGCGGGATGCTGATTGACGCCTGGTGCCCCAGGTGGATCCAATCCTTGTCTGCGCCGTCCAGTTTGTAGGAATAGATGACCTGCTCGGGCGTCGTGAGGTCCACGGCGGCTACCTGGACGCGGATGCCGTCCGTCGGACGGATGAACACGGGGGCCTTCCCGTCCTCGTTGCGCCGTTCTCCGGAGACGTAGAAGGCCTGGATGACGAGCTGCGGGACGAAGTCGCTGTTGGAGATCTCCTCCGGATTGAAATAGAAGATGCCGGCCGAGGTGTTGAAGCAGATGTTTCCGTCCAGGGCCTGGAGGGGCTGTCCTTCGTTGAAGCGAAGCGTATGCCCGAGCCGGTCATAGGGGTAGCCGATCAGGCTGCCGGTCTGCGGATTGAGCCGGTTGAGGCCGGCCTGCGTGGCGATCCAGAGGTTACCGGATTCGTCTTCGATGGCGGAAAGGATGTAGTTGGACAGCATGCCGTCATTGACGGTCCAGGCGTGGAATCCGCTGTCGGGGTCGCCGCTGTCGAAGCGGAGCAGGCCTGCTCCGAACGAGGAGGCATACAGATCGCCCTGGCGGGAGAAGAGGATGTGCTGGATGTCGTAATCGAGGATTTGCGTGAAACGCTCGAAGTGCATGTCTTCCGGCTCTCCTTCCGGGTGATCGCAGACGAACAGGCCCATCTGCCCGCCTGCGTAGAGCCGCCCGTCGGGCCCAAGGGCAAGGCAGCGGATGCGGTTGCGCCGGTCGGTGGGGAAACTGAGGCGGTTCTTCTTGCTGATGAACAACCTGTCTTTGCCGTCCAGATCGACGTAGGCGATGCCGTCGTCAAAGGTTCCGATCCAGAGCCGGTGGTTGCCGTCTTCGAGCAGGGAGAAGATATCGCGGCTGTTGGGGCCGTAGAAGAGGTCGTCCCGGTCGTGCTGGATCTGGCTGTATCGCAGGCGTTCGTTGGACTGGACGGTCATCTCCAGCAGCCCGGCCCCGCGGGTCCCCACCCAGAGGTTGCCGTCGTGGGCCCGGATCAGGGTGTATCCGGGCCGCTCCAGCGACCAGGCGGCCCGCTCGCGCAGGGTCTCGTCCAGCACGTGCAGGCGGCTGTCGCGGGTGGTGGCGTAGATCCATCCGGATTCGTCCTGCATCATGGCGCGGACGCTGTTCTCAGGCGTCACCTGGCGGCTTTCGTCCAGACTTTTCAGCTTGAAATTCTCCCGGTGGAAAATCACCCGTTCGAGGCCGCCCCATCCGGATGCGATCCAGAGATTGCCCTGGAGGTCGGAGAGGAGGGCCGTGACGCCCGTTTCGGCATTCCAGCCCTGCTGGAGGGTGGTGTTCTGGAAGGGGAGGAGGCGGTGGGCCTGCGGATCATACCAATAGAGGCCGCCTTGTTGCGAATAGATCCAGAGATGGCCCAGCCGGTCCGTCAGACCCGAGAACGGTCCTTCTCCGAAACGGTCGCCTTCCACCCGGATCGGAAGCCGGGAGCCGTTGTCCCGGTTGTAGAGTTCAAATCCGTCATGATCCGTGCCGAGCAGCAGTTCGGGGCGCCCGGGCACCTGGGCGATCAACGTGATGTCGGCGTCGGTCTGGGTGGGCAGGGAAGTGAGCTGTGCGTCGCTGTAGCGCAGCATTTCTCCGGCCGATCCGATATATAGCTGTCCGTCCACCGTCGTCCCGCAGAAAGTGGGAATCTGGGAAGTCAGGATGCCGCCCCGGTAGATGCCGAGATCCGTCAGGATCCAGTCCTGGCCGTCCGGTCCGTTCAGCATGGCCCGGACGGTGGCCCCGTTCTTGACGCGGCAATAAGGGGAGAAGTCCGCATTCAGCACCTCTCCGGACGTGGACAGGAAATAGAGCGAATCGGGAGCGGTCCGGAGCATCTCCTGCACGCCCTGGCCCCCGGTATCTACCGGATCCAGGACCCGTGTCGTCGGGTTGAGCCGGTAGAGGTGGTTGTCGAAGGAGACGACCAGGATTCCTCCGTCGTCCAGGATTTCCACGTCCGTGAAGTGATTGCTTTGCGGATTGTCGCGGTCTCCGGGCTTGTCCGTGCGGTAGTTCTGGAAGGTCCTGCCGTCGAACGAGTACAGCCCGCCCCAGGTGGCCAGCCAGAGCTGTCCGAAGCGGTCTTGTGCCAGGTCTTCGACCGTCGTACCGGAGAAATTGTTTTCCCGGCCGTAGCGAGTGAAACTGTGCGGCGGTTGAGCCGACAGGAGGACGGCTGACAGCAGGCAGGAGACCAGGGTCAGGTTATATTTTCGCATATTGGTGACGCTTTTCTGTACAAAAATACACTTTTTTCGGCAATTTGGACGAATTTACACCTATTCAGTACCAAAGTCAACACGATTTTCCCTCTCTCTGACTACCTTTGACGTAACAAACAAGCAGTCCTAACCTTAAACAATATCCTGGATACTAACGGTTAATAATTGGTTTTTCGGGGACGCGCACCAGGAGCGCGTCCCTTTTTTGTGTTCACAAAAAAGGGACGCCTGTCACTTCGTTATGACGGGGGAGGAATCCCCCGACACCCCCTCGGTCGCTCCGCTCCGAATAGCCGCGCGTCTGCAAGACTCCGCCGCCTAAGCGTTTAATACTGGGAAACGAATTCGTACACGATGTTGCCCTGCTGGCGGGCAGGAGCGTCCGCCTTGGCGGAAAACTTGGAAAGCCGGGCGGCACGGACGGCAAAAGAACGCAGACAACCGTCCTTGGAAGACACCGCATCATCGACTTTGGCTCCGGTAACTGTTCCGGAAGGATCCACGGTGATCAACACCGTGACCTGTCCCGCCCCCATACACCGGTAAGCGGGAATAGAAAGCTTGCTGGCTTTGCGCCCCTCCAGGAAATAAGAAACGACGGACGGCCCGCTATAGGCCGCCTCCTTCTCCGGCTTCGTTTTTTCCTCTTTTTGGGGCGTTTCAGGCGCAGGATCGGCCACATCGTCCTGCTTGACCTCATAACCCCGGGAAAGCTCTTCCTGGAGCCGCTGGGCGTCTTTATAGAGCTGTTCGGCATCCGTGCCGCGGTCATCCTTGAGCGTCCCGCGATCCACGGCGAATCCCCGCACCGGCGGCGCCGCGTCGATCTGTTGCTGCAGCCGCTGGGCGATGCTCTCCTTGAACTCCGCTTCCTCCTTCAGCCGCTGGATTTCCTCCTCCATCCTTTCCTTTTCTTCCAGCTTGGAGAAGTCCAGCACGAAACTGTTTTCCTGTTTCAGGCTCCAGTCCAACCCTGCTATCAACAAGACAATCACCACCGCGAGATGAACGATCACGGTGGTGTAGAGTCCTGCTTTATCTTCTTTCGGGAGCCTGAACATAGGTCTGTCAGTGCTGCTCCCTCAGGGCTTTTTCTACGGTGGCGGTAATGATGTCGATGGCCACCTTGTTGTGCCCGCCCTGCGGGATGATGAGGTCGGCGTAGCGCTTGCTGGGCTCGATGAACTGGAGGTACATCGGCTTGACGGTGCGCGTGTAGCGCTCGATGACCCAGTGCACGTCCTTGCCGCGCTCGCTGATGTCGCGTGCCATCACGCGCATCAGACGGTCGTCATCGTCGGCATCGACGAAGATCTTGATGTCCATCTGCTCGCGCAGCGGCTTGCAGGTGAAGATCAGGATCCCTTCGATGATGATCACGTCGGCTGGCTCCACCGTCACCGTCTCGGTCTTGGACCGGCTGCACGAGATGTAGGAATAGACGGGCTGCTGGATGGTCTTGCCCCGCTTGAGGTCAGCGAGCTGCTCGCACAGAAGCGCCCAGTCGATGGCGTCGGGGTGGTCGAAGTTGTGCTTGCGTTTCTCCTCATCGGAGAGATCGCTGGAATCCTTGTAGTAGGAATCCTGGGGGATGACCACCACGCGCTCGGCTTTGAGCCGCTCGGTGATGGCCCTGACGACGGTAGTCTTGCCGGAGCCGGATCCGCCGGCGATGCCAATGACTAACATTAGAATTCGGCGTTTTTGGGAGTTCTGGGGAATGGAATGACGTCACGGATGTTCTGCATGCCGGTGATGAAGAGGAGCAGGCGCTCGAAGCCCAGGCCGAAGCCGCTGTGCGGGCAGGAGCCGAAACGGCGCGTGTCGATGTACCACTCGAGGTTGCGGCGGCTCATGTGGAGCTCGTCGATGCGGTGCTCGAGTTTGGCGAGATCGGCTTCGCGCTCGGACCCGCCGATGATCTCTCCGATCTTCGGGAAGAGGACATCCATGGCGCGGACGGTCTTGCCGTCTTCGTTCTGCTTCATGTAGAAGGCCTTGATGTCCTTGGGATAGCCCGTCAGGATGACCGGCTTGCCGAAATGCTTCTCCACGAGGTAGCGCTCGTGCTCGCTCTGGAGGTCAATGCCCCAGGAGACCGGATACTCGAACTGTACGCCGTTCTTTGCGGCCTCTTCGAGAATGCGGATGCCTTCGGTGTACTCCAGGCGCACGAACTCCGTGCCGATCACGCTGCGCAGGCGCTCCACCAGCTCGGGGTCATAGCGGTCGTTGAGGAATTGGATGTCGTCCATACAGTGCTCCAGGGCATAGGAGACGAGGTGCTTGATGAAGTCCTCGGCCAGGTCCATGTTGTCCTTGATGTCGTAGAACGCCATTTCCGGCTCCACCATCCAGAATTCTGCGAGGTGGCGCGGGGTGTTGGAATTCTCGGCGCGGAAAGTCGGGCCGAAGGTATAGATCTCGCCGAGCGCCGTGGCGCCCAGTTCGCCCTCGAGCTGTCCGCTCACGGTGAGGCTCGTCTGCTTGCCGAAGAAGTCCTTGCCGTAGTCGATGCGGCCCTTCTTGTCGCGGGGCACGTTCTCGAGGTCGAGCGTCGTGACCTGGAACATCTGGCCGGCGCCTTCGGCGTCGGAGGCGGTGATGAGCGGGGTGTGCAGATAGACGAAACCCTTGCTGTGGAAATACTCGTGGATGGCGAAAGCCATCTGGCTGCGCAGGCGCAGGATGGCGCCGAAGGTGTTGGTCCTGGGGCGCATGTGGGCCACGGTGCGCAGGTACTCGAAGGAGGTGTCCTTCTTCTGCAGCGGATAGCGCATCGGGTCACAGGTGCCATAGACCGTGATTTCTTCGGCCTTGATCTCCACGGCCTGGCCGCTGCCCACGGACTCCACCAGCTTGCCCTGCACGCCGATGCAGGCACCTGTGCCGATCTGTGCGAGCACGGGCTCCGTGTCCGCATTCTTGTCCACGACAATCTGGATGTTCTTGATGGTCGAGCCGTCGTTCAGGGCGATGAACGCAATCTCCTTGTTCCCTCTCTTGGTCCTGACCCAACCTTTGGCCAGGACGTCGCTGCCTGCCTGCATTGCGAGCAGGTCTTTCACCTTGGTGCGAAGTATTTCCTTCATTTTATGATTGATAGATTTTAAAAAGCAGCCCTCGTTGAAGGGGGCTGCTCGTATTCGGTACTGCGTCCTGCCTATTTGGCAGGTTTTCTTGCAGAGTACATGATCTTGAGGGCGGAGCAGCGGCGCAGCTCCTGCTTCACATCGGTCACGATACCCATTCTGACATCCTGGTCAGCGCGGATGGACACGGTCATCAGCTGGCGGTCGGCCTCGCTTCTGGCATCACGCTCCGCGGCGATGAAGTCGCGGATGTCGTCCGTGGTGCGGAAGGAATCGTTCAACTGGATACGGGCATCGGTACCGTACTGGGCCTGGTAGGCCAGGGTCGGGGAACCGATGTTGATGTAAGCGTTGAGGTCCTTGCGCTCCAGCTTGACGACTTCGGAAGCTTCAGGCGTAGTAACCTTGACCTTGTTCTCGGTCTCACGCATCTGCGTGGTGACCATGAAGAAGAACAGGAGCATGAACACGATATC
>CAMHIP010000016.1 GCA_946185205.1 uncultured Bacteroidales bacterium
AGAGTTCGGCGATGATGCCGTTGATCTGCGGCTTGACGTTGACCTCGTTGCGCGGCTCCACCTTGCCCGTCACGACCGTCGTGCGGTGGATGTCCTTGACCACGGCTTCCAGCTCCTGGTATTCGATCTTGTCCGGACGGGAATTCCGGAACAGGAAGACGAAGGTCCCGATGAAGACCACCGCAATCAGCGCGAAGATGATGTACTTGAAAATGCGTTTCATATCTGTTGTCTTTGTTTTATTATTCGTCTCGCATGGCATCCACCGGCTTGATGGCCATAGCGCGGGATGCCGGCGCCAGGCCCGCCACCACGCCCAGCGCGGTCAGCAGCAGGGCCGCCGCCACGGCGACCCAGAAGCCGATCTGGAAACTGGCGGCCGGATTGTCCGGATTCATCCGCACGACCGTCTCTGTCAGGCGCAGCAGCTGCACGGCGAACACGATGCCGAACGAGCCCGCCACCAGGGTCAGGGCGATGCTCTCCAGGATGATCTGGGAGAGGATGTCGCGCGGCGTGGCGCCGATGGCGCGGCGGATGCCGATTTCGGTGGTGCGTTCCTTGACCGTGACCATCATGATGTTGCTCACGCCGATCACGCCGGCGAGGATGGTGCCCAGCCCCACCAGCCAGATCAGGAAGTTGACGCCCTTGAAGAGGTTGTCGACCAGGGCGAACATCTGCTCGGTGTTGATGATGACCATCGCCTGCTTGTCCTTGGGATCGAAGAAATGCTGCTGCGAGATGATCTGCCGCATCCGGGGCTCCAGTTCCGAGATCCGGATGCCGGAATAGGCCGCCGTGCAGATCAGATCGACGTTCTGCCCGCGGTTATAGACCTTCTGGGCCAGGGGCAGCGGGATGAAGACGGACTGGGAGGCGCGCCCGCCGATGCTGATGTTGCCGCTGCTGAAATCCACGCCGACGACCTGGTAATAGACGGGGCCCACCCGGATGAAGCTGCCGCAGGGGTCGCCGCCGTCGGGGAAGAGTTCATTGTAAACCCGTTTGCCGATCACGCAGACCTTGCGCTCCTGCAGGATGTCCGTCTCGTTGAGGTAGCGACCGTACTTGATGCGCGGCTCCTCGATCTTGAGATAATTGGCCAGTACGCCGCGGACGCTGACGCTCGAGGTGTTCTGCCCGAACACGGCTTCCAGCCCGCCGGTGTTGATGACCGGGGTCACCGTCTCCAGCTCGGGCATCATCCGGCGGAGCCGCTCGACGTCCGTGTAGGAGAGCCGCCAGTAGCGGCCTTCCTGGAAACCCTTCCAGGGCTGGGAGGTCTGCGACGAAACGAGGATGCCCGTATTGGTGGCGAATCCCTCGAAATTGCTGTATATCATCTGCTTGAGCCCTTGTCCACCGCCCATCAGGAAGAGCAGCATGAAGATGCCCCAGAACACGCCGAAGCCGGTGAGCAGGCTCCTGCTCTTGTTGCGGACCAGCGAATCCGCAATCTCCCGGAAACTGTCTATATCGAATCTCATTCTGCGCGGAGGGCTTCAATGGGTCTGACACGGGAGGCCCTGCGGGCCGGGAAGATGCCGGCCAGGGTGCCGGCTACGATGAGTACGACCGTGGCCCCGAGGGCCACGCCCAAATCGACGCCCGGATCCACCAGCATCGCGATCTGCTCGTCCATCACGGACATGGTGGACTGCCCGACCGTCTTGTCCAGGACCAGGCAGGCGATCATGCCGAGCAGCATCCCGACATAGCCGAAGAAGGCCGTGATCGTGACGCTCTCCGCCAGGATCAGTTTCATGATGCTCCAGGGGCTGGCGCCGATGGCCTTGCGGATGCCGAATTCGTGGGTGCGCTCCTTGACGGTGATGAGCATGATGTTGGACACGCCCACGATGCCGCCGAGCAGGGTGAACAGGCCGATGATCCAGAGGGCCGTGCTGAGGATGTTGCGTCCCTTGTTCATCTGGAGATTCTGCGTGAAACGGTTCCAGATCCAGATGGCGCGGTTGTCGTCGGGCGCCGCCCGGTGGCGGAGGTTGACCGCCGCCCGGTACTGCTCTTCGAAGGCTTCGTTCTCCGCCTCGGAGTCCAGCCCGTGGAAGGTGAAGGTGATGTCGTCGATCTCCTGGCCCTTGCCGTAGATGGTCTTGACCGTGGTGTAAGGAGCAAAGAAAAGATTGTCGTCGCTCATCCGGTCGGACTTCGTGATGCCGACCACGCGGTAGGAGAAAGTGCCGATGCGGACATATTCCCCCAGCAGGGAGGCCACGTCCGTCTTCCTTCCGCTCTCCGAACCGAACGACAGGGTGGCGAAACGGGCGCCGGTGTCGCGGGTGCCCCCGCCCAGCAGGTTCTCCACCTGGTTCTCCGACAGGACGACCACCTTGCGGCTGTCACGGATGTCCTTCTCGTTGATGAAGCGGCCGTAGCGGACCTCGATCTTCTCCATCTCCTGCCGGGCCGGGAAATTGCCTTCCATCAGGCCGGAGAAGTGTTTTTTGCCGTAATTGACCGTCACGCTGGTGCTCACCGTGGAGATCACCTGATCCACGTGGTCGGAGAAGAGTTCGCCCCCGGTCAGCTCCACGTCCCGGTCGTCCAGCCGGATCCGGCGGCCCTCCTTGAGGCCGTCGTAGGGCTTGGACGTCCGCCCGCCGCCGATCTGCATCGTGTTGGTGGCGATGTCCTCGCCGCCCACCATGAAGGCATTCATCAGGCCGTTGCCCGCGCCCAGCAGGACGATGAGCATGAAGATGCCCCACGACACCGCGAAGCCGGTGAGGCAGGTGCGCATCTTGTTGCGCCGGATGCTTTCCCAGATTTCGGTGAAGAGGTCTCTCATTTCATGATGGTATTGACGCCGAACTGCGAAGCCCGGTGTTCGCGGTTGTCTTCTATCTCCCCGATGACGCCGTCCTTGATGTGGACGATCTTGTCGGTGCAGTTGGCGACGCCGCTCTCGTGGGTCACGACGATGATGGTCACGCCCTCCTCGCGGTTGAGCTGCGAGAGGAGCTGCATCACTTCTTCCGAGGTTTTGGAATCGAGCGCGCCCGTGGGCTCGTCGGCCAGGATGATCTTGGGCTGGGTGATCAGGGCGCGGGCGATGGCCACGCGCTGCTTCTGTCCGCCGGACATCTCATTGGGATAGTGCTTCGCCCAGGCGGCAAGACCCAGGCGGTCAAGGTACTCCATCGCCATCTGGTGGCGCTTCGCCCGGCCCACGCCCTGGTAGAACAGGGGCAGCTCCACGTTCTCCACGGCCGTCTTGAAGCCAATCAGATTGAACGACTGGAAGATGAAGCCGATCAGGCGGTTGCGGTAGTCGGCCGCCTGGCGCTCGGACAGGCCCTTGATCAGCCGGCCATCTATATAATACTCTCCGGTATCGTAGTTGTCCAGGATCCCCAGGATGTTGAGGAGGGTGGATTTGCCGGAGCCGGAGGCGCCCATGATCGAGACGAACTCCCCGCGGTCGATGCTGAGGTCGATGCCCTTCAGGACATGCAGGGGCTGCCCGTTGTTGTATGTCTTGTTGACGTCTTTGAGTTCGATGAGCATAGTGTCTTATTGAACTATTACACTGCAAAGGTAAGTATTATTTTTTATCCTGCAAGAATCTATCCATTTTTTTTGCATGCCGCACTTATCATGGAGGTTTTGCAAATTTAATAATTATTTATTGATTTACAATAATTATTTACCGAATGTCGGTTCGACTTTCCTTCCCTCCCTTTTTCAGACGCCGGAGCGGAGCTTTTGTTAAGGCCGTCCCGCCCGGAATGACCGGGAACGGCAAAGTGCGCGCTGCGTCCCCGTTAAGCGGACACAGCGCGCACTTTTACCGGTTTTTTGCCCGCTGCGTCCGTCCTTGGGGGACGCAGCGCGCAGTCAGCAGTCCTAGATCTTGTTGCGGATCAGGAAGTAATACACGGCAAAGCCCACCCAGCTGAAAGCCAGGACGGCGATGGCGAGGAGCACCTTGTAAAGCGGCTGGAGCTTGTCGTGCTTGAAAATGTCAATCACGCACCAGACGGCGGCGACGATACCGAGGATGTAAAGAATAGTACCTAACATAATTATTTGATTTTAAGGGTTTTGGTTTCTTGAAAATTCGCATCCGCACCAATTCTGGTTGTAGAAGCACTGCTCCCGGATGATCTCATTCCGCCGCTCCTGCAATCCCCCCTTCCGCCAGTTCTGCTGCCAGAACACCACCGCCTTCTCCGACGGAAGCGGCGAACTGCCCCCGGAAACCGTAGCCACCCTCGGCTCCGTAAGAGGGAGGGGCCCGCTGTCTGTTGCGACGGCGGACAAGCTTGCTTGGCTGACGTCACGACAGACAGTGGGAGGGGTCCGGCGCAGCCGGACGTTTCCGGGGGCAGTCGCCGCTTCCGTTTCGCAGGCGGCAAGCCCGGCCGCATTGACCTGGTCCAGGTCCTTCCAGCGGGAAGAAGCGAGCGTAGTGGCCAGCACCGGAAGCCCGCGGGAGGCGGCATAACGGGCGGCGCGCTCCAGGCGGAAACGGAAACAGGCCGCGCAGCGGGCACCGCGCTCCGGCTCCCGCTCCAGCCCGCGGACCGCCGCCAGCCAGGCATCATGATCATACGCGTCCTCCACGACCTCGACCCCCATCACCGCACCGTACCGGCGCAGCTCCGACAGCCGCAGGTCATACTCCTCCTTCGGGAAGATATTGGCATTGCTGAAGAACACCACGGGCCGGATCCCGCTGTCCCGGAGACACTCGAGAACGGCTCCGGAACAAGGCGCACAGCAAGCGTGCAGCAGGATTTCCCGGGCCCCGCCCGGCGCTTCGACCTTCAGCATCTACTCTATGGAATTGATATCGATCAGATTGTTCAGGATGGCATAGACCGTCAGTCCGGGCACCGTGCGGATCCCCGTCTTGCGGGTGATGTTCTTGCGGTGCGTGATCACGGTGTTGATGGAGATGTGGTGTTTGTCGGCGATCTCCTTGTTAAGCAGGCCCTGCGCCACGCTCACCAGGATCTCCTTCTCGCGGTCGGAGAGCTCCAGCCGCTCGGCCGGCTCCTCCTCCTGCTCCCGCGCCCGGTCGTGGTAGCGCTGCGGATTCTCCAGCAGGCGCACCATCGGGACCAGGATGTTGTCTTCGATATAGGTATGGCACTGCAGGTCCTCCTGCAGGGCGAAAATCCGCATCAGCAGCTCCAGGCGCGCCCCGCGGTCGCATTCAGAAGGCAGCGACTTCATCACCAGGTTCTTGAAGTCTGACAGCTTCTCGTCGATGTTGGAATGGTTCTCCTCGAAGCGGTCGATCGAGAAGCCCGGGCGGCTCTGCCCGATGATCAGCCCCTGGACGTATGGAATGACCTCCTCCTCCTCGAAGCCGAAATGGTTCTTGAGCTCGGTCTTGTAGCCCCGGAAGAAATTCCATACCACGTCCTGCTGCTTCTTCGGGCAGGGCTCCAGCAGCCAGGAAATGGACTCTTCCATATCCACCAGCGCCCGGTTGAGATAGTAGTCGTGCGACTGGTGCAGATAGCGCAGGACATCGCCCACATGACTGCGGCGCAGCACCTCCATCGCCGGCTTGAAGTCCGGGAAAGAATACACCTCGCACAGCAGGATGATCGTATCCGGGTCCAGCCCGGACTGGATACACACGTCCGAGACCGTCTTCTCGCCGAAACTCCCGTCAATGCCCACGCGCGACAGAACGCCGAGCAGCCTGTAATTGGCCTCGACGAGCTCTGCGACCTTCATATTGCTTGTGAACCTGTCCATATAGACACAAAAATAAACAAAATTTTTTGCGTTTTTCAGAATTATCCCTAATTTTGCAGTCCCAAACCTAATGCGGTAGTGGTGAAATGGTAGACACGCTACTTTGAGGGGGTAGTGGGCATTGGCCTGTGTGAGTTCGACTCTCACCTACCGCACGAAGACCGGAGCACGTCAGCGCTCCGGTCTTTCGTTTTATTTCTGCGGATGGCAGTGCGGACAGTCCGGACCGCCTGTGCAGCCGCTGCAGCCCGAAGAGCCGCAGCTGCAGCCGCCCCGGCGGCCGGCACGCACGTAGGAGCGCACCGCGAAAAACAGCGCGACCGCCACGAGGGCCAGGACAATGAGGGTCGGAAGGTTCATGGGCTAAAAGAACATGCCTGCCACCAGGTAGGCCAGCCAGGCCACCAGCCAGGCCACCACACATTGGAACACCACCACGAAAGCGGCCCACTTGCCGCCCAGCTCGCGCCTAACGGCCGCAATGGCGGCCACACAGGGCGTATAGAGCAGGCAGAAGGCCAGCATCGGGATGGCCGTGAGCGCCGTCATCGTGGCCGTCACGTCCAGCACGCCCAGCGTCGCGACCACGCTCTCCTTGGCAAGGAACCCGGTCACGAGCGCCGTCACGATTCGCCAGTCGCCCAGCCCGAGCGGGGCGAAGACCGGGGCGATCACGCCGGCCACGGCCGCGAGCATGCTCTGCTCCGGATCCACGAGCTGCAGGCGCCAGTCGAAGCTCTGCAGCACCCAGATCACGATCGAGGCGATAAAAATCACGGTAAAGGCCCGCTGGAGGAAGTCCTTGGTCTTGTCCCAGAGCAAGTGCCCCACGTTCTTGGCGCCCGGCAGGCGGTAGTTCGGCAGTTCCATCACGAACGGCGTCGGCGAGCCCTTGCGGGGCAGGTCCCTGAACACCAGCGCGATCAGGATGCCCACCAGGATGGCGGACAGATAGAGGATCACGAGCACCAGTCCCCCGTGTCCGGGGAAGAAGGCATCCGTGAAGAAAGCGTAGATCGGAATCTTCGCCGAACAGCTCATGTACGGGGTCAGCAGGATGGTCATCCGGCGGTCGCGCGACGAGGGCAGCGTGCGGGTGGCCATCACGGCCGGGACGCTGCAGCCGAAGCCGATCAGCAGCGGCACGATGCTACGCCCGGACAGACCCAGGCGGCGCAGCAACTTGTCGGTCACGAACGCGACGCGCGCCATGTAGCCGCTGTCCTCCAGCATCGAGAGGAAGAAGAACAGGATGATGATGATCGGCACGAAACTGACCACCGTCCCCACGCCGCCGAACACGCCGTCCACCACCAGGGAGCGGACAGCATCGCTCACGCCCCACTTCTCCATGCCGCCGTCCACGACGCCGGCCAGCCACTGGATGCCCTGGTCCAGCAGGTCCTGGAGCGGCGCGCCGAGCACGTCGATGGACAGCCAGATCACCAGCGACATCACGACCGCGAAGATCGGGATCGCCGTCCAGCGCCCGGTCAGGATCCGGTCGATGCGCCGGCTGCGAAGGTATTCCTTGCTCTCGTGCGGCTTCACGACGGTCTGCGCCGTGAGCTTGCGGATAAACGCGAAACGCATGTCGGCCATGGCCGCGTTACGGTCCAGTCCGCGCTCCTGCTCCATCTGGACGATGATGTGCTCGATCATCTCCTTCTCGTTCTGCTGCAGGCCCAGCGCCCGCTCTATGGCGGCGTCGCCTTCGACCAGGCGGCTCGCCGCGAAGCGGACCGGGATCCCGGCGCGCTCGGCGTGGTCCTCGATCAGGTGCATGATGCCGTGCAGGCAGCGGTGCACGGCCCCGCCGTGGTCGTCCTTGTCGCAGAAATCCTGCCGGGCCGGGCGCTCCTCATAGCGCGCCACGTGCACGGCATGCTCGACCAGTTCGTCGATGCCTTCGTTTTTGGCGGCGGAAATCGGCACGACCGGCAGGCCGAGAATCTCCTCCATCTCGTTGACGCGGATGGAGCCGCCGTTGTTGCGGACTTCGTCCATCATATTGAGCGCCAGCACCATCGGCACATTCAGCTCCATCAGCTGCATGGTCAGGTAAAGGTTACGCTCGATGTTGCCGGCATCCACGATGTTGATGATGCCGCGGGGCTTCTCGTGCAGGATAAAATCCCGGGAGACGATCTCCTCGGAGGTATAGGGCGAGAGCGAATAGATGCCCGGGAGGTCCGTGACCAGCGTATCGGCATGGCCGCGGATCACGCCGTCCTTGCGATCGACCGTCACGCCCGGGAAATTGCCGACATGCTGGTTGGAGCCGGTCAGCTGGTTGAAGAGCGTGGTCTTGCCGCAGTTCTGGTTGCCCGCCAGGGCAAAGGTGAGCGTCGTCCCGTCGGGAAGCGGGTGCTCATGGGTCTTGTCATGGTATTTGCCGGCTTCTCCGTAGCCCGGATGGTCGTTGGGGTCCACGGAGTGGACGGAAGTGTCGTCAGCCAGGCCGGCTTCCGCCTCCGGCAGGTCCTCCGCCGGTTCCACCGTGATCTGCGCGGCTTCCGCCAGGCGGAGCGTCAGGGCGTAGCCGCCGACGCGCAGTTCCATCGGGTCGCCGAGCGGCGCATATTTGACCAGTTTCACGTGGGCGCCCGGGATGAGGCCCATGTCCAGGAAATGCTGCCGCAGGGAGCCCGTGCCCCCTACGGAGAGAATGACGGCGCTGCCGCCGACAGGAAGTTCTCGAAGTGTCATCTTTGCCTTTTAACCAATTTGCAAAGATGGCACATTCGCGCGGTTCTTACAATCCCTATTTATTGGGATGCAGGAAGGCCCCCTTCTGCATCGAAGCGTCGCGATATTCCTTCAGCTCCGGGAACCTTTCGCGCAGTTCCGGGATGAAGCGCCACGGGACGGCGGAGAAGTTCTTGATGCCCATTCCCACGAGCTCCAGCACCTCGCGCACCCGCACCCAGGCCCAGGAGCGGTTCGGATCGCTGGCCTTCACGACCGTGGCGATGCACTTGAGACGCAGTTTCTTCTCCCGGCCCATACGCCGGTCGGAGCGGTCGTGGACCGCCGTCGCGGCGGGGACCACGCCGCAGCGCAGGCCATGCCAATGCAGGCGGTCGATCCAGTTGTCGTCCTCGCCGTACTGCTGGAACGCAGGCGAGAAACCGCCCACGGTCTCGATGGCCCGGCGGCTCACCAGCCAGTGCGCCGCCATCACGAAAGGCACCTCCACCACCATCGTCTCAGGATGATAGCCCCCCAGCGCCGCGTCGATGAACTTGCCGCATTTGCGCTCGAATCGCCGGTCCCGCCGCTTGTGCGCGTCCATCTGCACCGGGCTGAGGATCCCCCATTCCGGCCGGTGCGCCGCCACGAGCCGCGCCAACGTGTCCTTCTCCAGCCAGGCGTCCTGGTTGAGCAGGTAGGCGAACTGGTAGCCCTCGTCCAGGGCGATGCGCAGGCCGATGTTGTTGGCCGCCCCGAAGCCCAGGTTCTCCCCCGTCTCGATGATCCGGGTGCCCGGGAAATCGGTGCGGATCAGGGGGAGCGTGCCGTCGGTGGAGCCGTTGTCGATCACGACCAGATCGGCAGGAAGCGAGGACCTCTCCACGCTCCGAAGACACTTCCCGACCCACTTCAAGGCATTGTAGGTCACCACGATAACAAGAATGTTAGCCATGCGAACAGCGGATGAAGATTTCTTTGGGACTGAGGTCGGAGAAGACCGTATGCATGACGTTCACGGCCGTCCGGCGCATCAGCGCGTTGCGCGGCGTGCGCGGCAGCAGGGCGTATTTGCACACCCGGAGGGCTTCATAGCACCAGATCAGCAGCTTGAGCGGCAGTGGCTCTCCGTAGAATAGCAGGGAGCCCCGCACGCGCGCCGGCTTGATGGCCGCCTCCATGGCCGAGACGGAACCGCCCGCGACATGGGTGATGGCCACGTCCGCATCCGCCCAGACCGTGTAGCCCCGGCGGTTGAGCAGATCCCCCAGGGCGATGTCCTCGGGCGTGAAGAAGAAACGCTCGTCGAACCAGCCGGCTTCCCGGAACACGTCGGTCCGGATCAGGAAGCAGGCACCGTTGAGGGTATAGGTCTGAAAGAGTCCTTCCCGCATCGACCAGCGGTCGGGGCGCGTCTCATCGACCCCGTGCAGGTAGTGCCGGGCATAGCGCCAGGCCGTCCACGGGGCGCGCCCGCAGGTCTGGATGCGCCCGTCCGGGAAACGGATGCAGGGGGACACGGCGGCGGCATCCTCCGGGAGCCGGCTGAAATCCTCCACCAGGCGGTCGATGACCGGCCTGTCCATGAGCGTGTCGTCGTTGACGATGAAGCAGTAGCGCCCGCAGGCTTCCCGCAGGGCGAGGTTGTTGTTCTCCGAGAAGCCGCGGGTCCCGTCGCTGACGATCCAACGCACCCAGGGGAAATCCGTCTGCGCTTTCGCCAGGTTCTCCGGCGAGAAGCGGTAGGCCACCACGAAAGTCTCGCAGGGCACGGCCGTGTGGGCCTGCAGCCCCTGCAGGCAGGGGTACAGGTTGTCCGGGCGGTTCATGCACACGATGACGATGCTGACGAGCGGCGACTCCATACCGCAAAGATAATCAAAATAGATGAGATCCCCGATCAGGTCGGGGATGACGAGGAAGGGGGTCAGAGCAAACCGGCAGGCAGATCGAGGTCGAGGAGCTGCTGCTCCTCATCGACGGAGATGACCAGGTCGGGGTGCAGGGGGATGAGCACCTCGTCGGGCGTGTCGCCCAAGGGCTGGGACGGGCGGACGTAGAGGCAGAGGTTGCCGGGGATGGGCTCCATCCCGGACACGGTGCCGACGCGCTCGCCGCGGCACAGCAGGGTCCAGCCGGTGAAATCCGGCTCATCCTCCTCCTCCCACTCCCCTTCGATATAGACGGAGCGGCCGACCACCTCTTCCGCATCTTCCAGACTGACGATATCATTGAGGTGGATGACTGCCTTGGAGGTGCCGCGCGGCTGGAGATCCTGAATGAAAAAGGGAACCGGCAGTCCATCGAATTCGATGAACACCGGTTCCTGAAGGTCGATCTGCCCGACCTCGATGTCGCGCACTCCGATCAGGAGGCCGCCATCGGTGCCGTGAGATTTGAGAATCTTGGCGATCTGGAGCATTACGCTTCGGCGGGAGCCTCAGCAGCGGCCTCCTCGGCGGGAGCCTCGGCGGCAGCGGCCTCAGCGGCCTTGGCGGCAGCCAGCTCGGCAGCCTTCTTGGCGAGCGCCTCGGCGCGGGCCTCGTTGACCTTGGTCTCCTCGGCCTTGGCGGCCTTGCGGGCCTCGATGGCAGCAGCCTTGATGCCGGACTTCTTCGCCTCGATCTTGGCGTCACGCTGGGCCTTCCACTCATTCCACCTGGCGTCGGCCTGGGCCTGGGTCAGAGCACCCTTGGCAACACCGCCGTCGAGGTGGTGGCGCAGCATCACACCCTCGTAGGAGAGGATGCGGCGGGCGGTGAGGGTCGGCTCGGCACCCACCTTCAGCCATGCGAGGGCACGCTCGGAATTGAGAATGATCGTCGCAGGGTTGGTGTTGGGGTTGTAGGAGCCAAGTTGCTCGATGAAACGACCATCGCGCGGGGAGCGCGAATCCGCCACAACAATGTGGAAGAATGCGAAATTCTTCTTACCGTGGCGCTGTAAACGAATCTTAACAGCCATTGTGAATCTGTTGTTTTAAAAATAAACCTAAAATTGCTTCTACCCGAGAAGCGGACGGCAAAGATAGGTCAAAACTCCGGAATACACAAGACCTTACGCGAATTATTTGTGCAACAGGTACCGGAACCCCGGATGGTTGCGGGTGTTCTGTCCGGGCGGCAGGAGGTAGTCGCGCGGGATGCCGCAGCGGCGCAGGCACCACATCAGCGACAGCTGGTCGCGGCGCGACAGGTGCAGCACACGGTCCCACCACAGCTCGTCCAGGGCCACGATGTCCGGGTCATTGTGCCGCCGGAAGATGACGTTGTTCTCGTTGAGCCCGGCGTGGCGCGGCAGTCCGTGCAGGGCCAGCCAAAGCCAGACGCGCAGCAGGCCGAAGGCCGATAAATATTTCATATCAAAGCACTTGCGCGCCTCCTCATAGGAGCAGTCCCGGTCGGGATGGCTCACCCCGCTATACTTCACCCCGGCCGCCGCCTTGATGCGCGCGGCGCGGTAGAGCGTCCCGTCCAGCAGGGCGATGTTGCCGTCGATCCACACGCTGCATTCATACTCCGGCAGGAGCCGGTGCGGGTGCATCTTGGGCCAGCGGGACGAGAGGCCCGGATCGTCTGCGGGCAGCTCCGGCAGTTCGCGGATCTCCCACACCCCGATGCGCTCAGCCGTCTTTTCCCCCGGCCCCACGAAGCAGATGAAATCAAAGCCCTCCTCCAGCACGCGCGGCTGCTGGAGCTCATCGTATCCGCCTAGAATACAGGTATATATCGCTATTTTATCCATCCTTTCCGTCATCCCCGCCTCGATCGGGGATCTCAAAATACGCCCCCAGCCGCTCGTCCGTCCCCTCCGGCTCGTAGGGCACGAAGCCGCTCCAGTGGTAGAACGTGTATTCCCCGAAGAGCACACGCCCATCCGGGGTCTCGTAGAAGTCGATCCGCACCTGCGGGAAGTCCTCCGCGAGCGTGCGCGCCAGCTCCAGCATCTGAGCGAAATGCGCAGGACGCTCCGGCGGCACGGCGGCATTGGGGTGCCCGTTGCGGATGTCGAGGTGCCGCCACTGCGTGTCGAAGAAGTCGAACTTGGTCTCTTCCGACGGGTTGTCTCGGTCCGTGGCGACGAAGAGGAACTGCGGCTTGCCGCGGAAGCAGAAGATCTTGTAGTCCGCCAGCCCGGCGCCCAGGTACTCCTCCGCGATGATGCGCGGCTGCAGGCCTTTGTAGGCCCATTCGCGGTCGCGGCGCCAGTAGTCGGAAGCGAGCGCGGCGCGCAGTTTCGCGCAGGCGCCCTCCCGGTCGAAGGCGGCCTTGTCGGTGCAGATCAGCGTGCTGCCGCTGTCGTGCGTGCACTTGAGCACGAACTGCCCCGGCAGCGCATCCCAGTCGATCTGCTCCGGCCGCTCCCACACGCCGAGCGTCGCCGCGACGTGCTCCGCCCCGATGCGCGCCGCCACGTACGGCTTCACCTCAGCCTTGTCCACGAGCGTATGGTAGAGCGGGTTGCGGTCCCGCAGCTTCTGCCACTGGATCTTGGCGGAGAAGGTATCCGGCCCGATCACGGACAGCGGCCGGTCGAACACCACGCGGTATTTCGCCTTCAGGAACAGGCGGTCCGGCAGGAAGCGGCCCACTTTGCGGAGCACGAAGCCCCGCTCGCCGGCGGTCAGCAGGTAGTACCAGCTGTTGTGGGCGATGATCGCCCATCCCAGCAGCGTGCCGAGCAGCAGGCGCCATCCGGGGGCCATCTGCGTGCCGCGCAGCAGGATCAGGGGTACCAGCGCGAAGCAGCTTGTCATCATCAGCAGCAACAGCAGCCGCAGGTACGGCTTCAGCGGGAGTCCCGTCAGCCGGTGTGCGATCACGGCCCGCTCGGCGAAGACGACCAGATAGACAAGAATGAAAATGACATAGGCCCACAGCGGCCCCCGGCCCAGCCGGAAGGCCAGCCAGACCAGCGGCAGGCACAGATAGGAGCTCAGGCCGGTGATCAGGTAATAACGCCGCACGCGCCCGGTAGCCTGGACCAGCGTGACCAGCGAATTGCCTGCCAGATCGACCAGCAGACCGACGAGGGTCAGGCGCAGGAAGCCCGCCGCGTGGGGTGGCACCTTGCCGGGACCCAGCCACAGGTCCAGCAGCAGTTCCGCCTCCCCGAGCACGGGCACCATGAAGGCCAGGATCACCAGCCAGGAATACTTGGCGGCCTTGCGCACGAGTTCGAAACAGAATTCCCGGTCGCCCGCCGCCCAGCTCTTGGTGATCTGCGGGTTCACGGCCGTCAGGAAATTGGATACGAACTGCTTGACGATGTTCTCCACCTGCAGCGCCACGCCCCGGGCGGCATTGACGGCCACGCCGAAGAAGAGGTTGACCACCTGATTGACGCCCTGCGTGTTGAACACATAGGCACTCGATCCGAAGAAACTCCAGCCCGCGAAGGCGGTCATCTCGCGCACGAGGGAGCCGTCCCAGACGAGCCGCCCGCGCGCTTCCGCGAAATGCCGGCGGCAATAGATCCCGTAGGCGGCGCGCACCAGCACGGCCACGGCCAGCATCAGGACGGCATAGCTGACCAGTTTGTCCGCCGGAGACACATACAGCAGCAGCGCCACGCCCAACTTGAGCAGGGCCTCGCCGAGACTGATCACGGCGAAGGCGGACATCCGCTCGTGGGCGATGATCGTGGCATTGTAGGGCACGGAGAGCAGGTTCACCACCAGCACGCCCAGCGAACAGTGCAGCACCCAGCGGGCGGCATCCAGGCGCCCGTCCGGGATATCCAGCCGGTGATTGAGCCACCATAGTCCCGCCGTCTCCACCAGCAGGGCGAGCAGCAGCGCAAGGCCCAGCTGGATGATGATGCCCGTGGAGAAAATGCTCCGCAGGCGCGACGCGTCCCCGTCGGAAAGATGCGCCGCCAGATAGCGGCTGACGGCCGCGGCGAGCGACGTGGTGAGGAAGGTGAACACGGTCACCACCCCGCCCACGACGTTATAGACGCCATAGTCGTCGATGCCCAGGGTCCGCACCACCACACGCGAGGTGAACAGGCCGATGAGCATCAGCAGGAACATACGGAAATACAGCAGGAGGGTGTTGCGGGCCATCCTCCTGCTGTTTTCCGAGAGCTGTCCTGCAGCCTGCGGCATGGACTTATGCGGTCACGGCTTCTTCGCCCTGCTCCGCCTTGAGATCATTGTAGAAACCGGCCACGGCGCCCTGTATGTACGGCTCCAGCCAGAGGAAACCGATGCCGGCGGTCAGGATGGCCAGCAGGAACCAGCCGATGAAACTGAGGTACAGCCAGAAAAGATCGAATTTGTGGCCCTTCATCATCTCGCGGCTGCGGGTGCTGGCCTCCCAGGCGCCGATCTCGGGATGCTCCTCGAGGATGTAGGGCGTCATCGCATAGGCAAACGACATGACGATGCCGGGGATGATGAACAGGAAGGTCCACAGGAAGACCTTGAGCTCCATCAGGAACACACCCAGCACCTTGTGCAGGTAATTCGACATCGCGATGTCGGTCATGTTGCGGGTCACGTTGTAGTCCCGGCGCTCATAGAGCAGCCTGTTGGCGTTGGCAAAGCCGACGAGCACAGGGCCGAGGATGAAGAGGCTCAGCAAAAAGCTTGCGCCGCCGCATCCCAAAGCCAGGCCCATATTGAACTCGGCGTGGGGGACGGCCTGTCCCTGGAGAAGGGTGGGGACCTGCGCCGATCCGGCGCAGACGATGGCGAGGACCATATAGACAATCGTCGCGATGACGGCCGGCGCCCAGTTGCCGCGCAGGCGGTCCAGCGCGGCGTTCTTGTATTCCTGATTCGTTTTCATGACGGAAAGGGATTAATTCACACAAATATAATTATTTTCTGAACAATCCGAACACGGCGGAGCCGGAACCCGACATGGAGGCATAGACGGCCCCGTCGGCGTAGAATTTCCGCTTCAGCTGCTCCACCGCCGGATAAATCGGGAACACGGAAGACTCAAAATCGTTGAAGAGCACATCCGGCCACATCTCCACCGGATAGCGGAGCGCTTCGCGCAGGGGCGGGAGGGCGAGCCGTTCGCGCGGGATGACCCGCGAATAGGCCTCGCTCGTGCTCACGTGCACGCCTTTCGGCACCTCCACGCGGATCTCATAGTCGGACAGGTCCAGGTCGTAGTCCATCAGCACGTCGCCCCGGCCGGTGCCGAACATGGGGCGGTTGTAGATGAAGATCGGGCAGTCGGAGCCCAGGCAGGCGGCATAATCCGCCAGCTGCCAGTCCTCCAGGCCGAGCTGGAACATCTCCGTCATCGCCATCAGCGCAAAGGCGGCGTCGGCCGAGCCGCCGCCCAGCCCGGCGCCCACGGGGGAGCGTTTCGTGAGCCGGATCTCCACCGGCGGCAGGTCGAAGTCGGCCTTGAGCAGCGCGTAGGCGCGCAGCGTCAGGTCGTCCTCCCAGGTCACATTGTCCGAAGGCACGAAACGGAGTTTGTCGGACGGGACGATCTCCAGCACGTCCGACATGCCGAAATACGGCACGAACAGGGTCTCGATGTCGTGGTAGCCGTCGGGGCGCTTGCGCAGGACGCTCAGGCCCAGGTTGATCTTGACGTTAGGATAGACAAGCATGGATTTCTTCGATTAAGGGTTCGGGCAGGCGGCGGAGCACCGGGGCAAGGAAAGCGATCATCTGCAGCCGCCGGGCTTCTGCCTCCGGTATGCCGCGTGAGCGCATGTAGAACAATTCGTCGGGATTCAGGTAGCCGGTCGTAGCGCCGTGCGAGCACTGCACGTCGTCGGCGTAAATCTCCAGCTGCGGGCGGGATTCCACCCGGGCGGTATCGGAGAGCAGGAGGGTGTGGTTCTCCTGGAAGGCCTGCGTCTTCTGGGCGTCCTGCGCCACATAGATCAGGCCGTCGAAAGCGGCGCGGGCCGTCCCGCCCACGATGCCCTTGAAGAGCTGGCGGGAGGTGCAGCCGCCGACGGCATGGCGCACCAGTACCCGCAGATCGACCTTCCCGGCCTCCGGGCAGAGATAGAGCCCGGCGAGGTCCAGCGAGGCCCCGGGGCCGCACAGATCGACCTCCAGCGTATAGAGCGTGTCCGTGCCGGGCGGCACGACCAGGGTCATGGACAGCTCCTCCCCGGCGTCCAGCCGGAGATACTGCGGGGCGCTGTCGCGACCGATCACATATACTTCCTGCCTATCCATGGATGCTTTCGTAACCCTCCCGTTCGATCCGGTCCACCAGCTCCCGGCCGCCCGTGAGCACGATGCGGCCGTCCTTGAGCACATGGACGACGTCCGGGACAATATAATCCAGCAGGCGCTGGTAGTGCGTGATCACGATGGCGGAGGTCTCGGGGGTGCGGAGCCGGTTCACGCCCTCCGCCACGATCCGGAGCGCATCCACGTCGAGTCCGGAGTCCGTCTCGTCGAGGATGCTGAGCGTGGGTTCGAGCATCGCCATCTGGAAGATTTCGTTGCGTTTCTTTTCGCCGCCGGAGAAGCCCACGTTGACCTCGCGGCGGGCAAACTCGCCTTTCATCTGCACGAGCGCCATCTTTTCCTTCAGGAGCTTCAGGTACTCGCCGGGGGTCAGCTCCGGCTGGCCGTGGGCCTTGCGGCGCGCATTCACCGCCGCCTTCATGAAGTTGGTGATGCTCACGCCGGGGATCTCCACCGGATACTGGAAACTCATAAAGAGGCCCGCCCAGGAGCGCTCCTCGGGGCTCATGGCGAGCAGGTCGCGACCGTCATACAGGACGCTGCCCGCCGTGACCTCGAAGGACGGCCGTCCGGACAGGACGGAGCCGAGGGTGCTCTTGCCGGCCCCGTTGGGCCCCATCACGGCATGCACCTCGCCGCGGCGGATGGTCAGATCGACCCCCTTGAGGATCTCCTTGCCTTCCACGCCGGCGTGCAGGCCGCGTATTTCGAGTAAGACGTCGTTATTCATGCTTGTTGAAGAGTTTTTTCCACGATACGAGAGACCAGATGCCGTTGGCCAGGTACAGGGCGCTGACGATGGGCATCAGGTAGAGGCCGGAGATGATGTAGAGGACGATGTTGGCGGCGTTGACCACCAGCCACACGATCCAGCATTCCCAGCATTTCTGAGCGCTGAGGTACTGCGCCAGCAGGGTCAGCATCAGCAGGTAGGAATCCAGCCAGGGCGAGGGATCCACCTGGAAGACCTCCGGCCATTTGGCGGGCAGCCAGTCCAGGCACATCGCCCACACGGCGCCGAACACGCAGACCAGCAGGATGAGCCCGGGCCACTGCTCCTTCGTGATGTGGCCGACCTTGAGGCGGCTGCTGTCTGCGGCGCTGCGCTCCTCCTCCTTCGGGTGCGTCCAGCGCCAGTGCCCGAAGGCGTTGATGGCGAAGGACACGGGCTGGAGCAGCATCGCGCTGTAGAGGTGCTGCCGCCAGAAGAGGATGAACAGGAACACGTTATAGACGTATCCCACCCAGAAATTGTACTTCGAATTGCGGCCCGCGAGGAACACGCAGCTCAGGCCGAGTACGGCCGATATGATTTCGATCCAGCTCATCCGACGGCGCCTTCAAGTGATACGGAAAGGAGTTTCTGCGCCTCCACGGCGAATTCCATCGGCAGGCGCGCAAGGACCTCGCGGGCGTAGCCGCCCACGATGAGCGCGACGGCGTCCTCGGGGGCGATGCCGCGCTGGGTGCAGTAGAAGAGCTGGTCTTCACTGATCTTGGAGGTCGTGGCTTCATGCTCCACCACGGCGTGCGGGTTCTGGTTGCGGATCACCGGGAAGGTGTGGGCGCCGCAGCGGCTGCCGATCAGCAGCGAGTCGCACTGCGAATAGTTGCGCGCACCGTCCGCCGCAGGGCCCATCTGCACGAGGCCCCGGTAGCTGTTCTCGCTGTGGCCGGCTGAGATGCCCTTGGAGACCACCCGGCTGCGGGTGCCGCGGCCCAGATGGATCATCTTGGTGCCCGTGTCGGCCTGCTGCCGGTTGTTGGTCATGGCCACGCTGTAGAATTCCGAAGAGGAGTAGTCCCCCTTCAGGATGGTGCTCGGGTATTTCCAGGTCACGGCGGAGCCCGTCTCCACCTGCGTCCAACTGAGGTGGGAGCCGCTGCCCCGGCAGATGCCGCGCTTGGTCACGAGGTTCAGGATCCCGCCGCGCCCCTGCGCGTCGCCGGGATACCAGTTCTGCACGGTGCTGTATTTGACGTCGGCGTCCTTCTCCACGATGATCTCCACCACGGCGGCGTGCAGCTGGTTCTCGTCGCGCATCGGCGCGGTGCAGCCCTCCATGTAGCTGAGCTGGGCGCCTTCGTCGGCAACGATCAGCGTGCGCTCGAACTGGCCCGTGCCGGCGGCGTTGATGCGGAAGTAGCTGGACAGCTCCATCGGGCACTTGACCCCCTTGGGTACATAGCAGAAGGAGCCGTCGGAGAAGACGGCGGAGTTGAGCGCCGCGTAGTAGTTGTCCCCGGCGGGGACCACGGTGGCCAGGTACTTGCGCACCAGGTCCGGGTGTTCGCGCACCGCCTCGGAGAAGGAGCAGAAGATGATGCCCTTGTCCGCGAGACTCTTGCGGAAGGTCGTCGTCACGCTCACGGAGTCGAAGACGGCATCGACCGCCACCTCGCCCTTGGGCTTCACGCCCGCCAGCACCTCCCGCTCGCGGAGCGGAATGCCGAGCTTGTCGAAGGTCTCCATCAGCGCCGGATCGATCTCGTCCGGCCGGTCCTCCGCCCGCTTGGGCGCCGCCCAGTAGATGATGTCCTGGAAATCGATGCGCGGCAGCCGGAGATGGCCCCAATAAGGCGGGCGCATCTTCTGCCACTTGCGGAAAGCCCCCAGCCGGAACTCCAGCAGCCAGTCCGGCTCCCCCTTCTTGGCGGAGATCAGCCGGATGATGTCTTCGTTCAGTCCCTTGGGGATGTACTCCTGGGCGACTTCGGTCACGAAGCCCTCCTTGTACTCCTGCGCGGCGATGTCTTTGATCAGTTCGTCCATGGTGAAAACGCAAAGATAAGAGAAAAAAACATTTCCACGGCGTTCGGCAGGGATTTTGTTGTATCTTCGTGGAAAACTTGATGGGACATGAAAAGATTTTTCCAGATTCTGTCCGTGCTGGCGGCGGCCCTGTGGGGGCTGCCGGCGGCAGCGCAGTCCATCTGCTTCTGGACGGACGACGCCGACGCGGTGCCCGTCCGCATCTACATAGACCAGGAATATATCGGCGACGTGACGGCCGCCTTCTGCGAGCAGCCGCTGCTCGACACGCCGGGCTGCCTGAGCGTCGATACCACCCCGGAGCGCCATTCGCTGACGGCCGTCGATAAGTACGGCCGCGTCTATAAGGGCTGGCCGGGCTCGATCCGGCCGCGCACCGACGCCGTCAACTACCTGCAGATCCGCGCCGGAGGGTTCCGCGTGGTGGACCAGAGGCAGTATGACTATGTCTTCACGGACTGGGTGCCGCTCTATTACTATCTGGACACCCCGGTCCGCTACGGGCGCTATGTCCCGCTGGACGAGCTGGATCCACTGACGGACAATGACTTGCTGATCGGCATGGGGATTGCGGCCGTAGGCGCCACCGCAGCCATGTCCGTGGCCGCCGCCCGCAACTGGGGCTTCCCGGACAGCCGTTTCCCCTATGTGGCCGTCGGACTGGGCACCGAATACTATTCCACGCTGCGCGAATGGCGCAACGTGGCGCAGTTCAAGGCCCGCTTCGGCAACCTCGGCGGCGTGTCGCTGATGGCGGACGCGGGGGTGGCGCTCTTCCCGGGACGTTCCCGCGACCCTTTTGCATCCATCGACCGCTTCGGAAGCCAGTTCACCTGGAGCGTCGGCGCGGGGCTGGACTATGGCGGATTCGGCTTCTCCGTGCGCTACAAGCCCGCTGTCGGGGATTCGTCCGACACCTTCCTCAACGCGCGGCTCGAGTACGACTGGTGGATCACCCGGCACTTCGCCCTCGACTTCCACGCCGGCTTCGGCGTAGGCGGTTTCGGAGAGGACGGAACCTTCGACTACTACGATTTCCCTGTCGGGATGGGCTTCCTGTTCCGCCTGTAGCATGTCTCCCCTCATCCTCCTGCTTGCCGTCACCCTGTATCTTGCGGCCGTCATCGGAGCCGCCTGGCAGCTTGCACGCAAATCGCAGGTCGGCGCCGATTTCTTCCGCGGCGGACGGAAGTCGCCCTGGTGGGCCGTGGCCGTGGCGATGGTCAGCACCTCCATCTCCGGGATCACTTTCGTGTCCGTGCCCGGGATGGTGGCGGCTTCGCAATGGTCCTATCTGCAGATGGCCGTGGGCTTTGTGGCGGGCTACGCCGTGATCGCCTACGTGCTCCTGCCGCTCTACTACCGGCTCAACCTCAACAGCCTCTACACCTGGCTGGAGGCGCGTTTCGGACGATGGAGCCACCGCACCGGGGCGGGATTCTTCCTGCTCTCCAAGGTCCTGCTGTGCGGGGTGCGGATGTACCTGACGGCCATCGTGCTGCAGCTCATCATCTTCGAGCCGCTGGGCATCCCCTTCTGGGTGAATGTCGCGGCCACGATGCTCTGCGTGTGGCTCTACACCTTCCGCGGCGGGGTGCGTTCGCTGGTCTGGACGGACATGGTCCAGACGCTTGCGCTGCTGACCGTCGTGGTGCTGTGCCTGGTGCAGATGGGCCGGACCCTGGGGCTGGACTTCGGGGCGATGTGCGGCAGCATCCGGGACAGCGGGATGGCGCGCATCTGGTTCTTCGACGACTGGCGGGACACGCGCCTGTTCTGGAAGCAGTTCGCGGCCGGCATGTTCACCACCGTGGCGATGACCGGCCTGGACCAGGACATGATGCAGAAAAACCTGTCCTGCAGAACTTTGCGCGAGAGCCAGCGCAACATGATGTGCTACGGCGCCGCCTTCATTCCGGTCAACCTGCTCTTCCTGGCGCTCGGCGTGCTGCTGTATCAGTTCGCCGCGGCCCGCGGCATTTCCGTGGCCCGCCCGGACGACCTCTTCCCCACCGTCGCCTGCGGGACGGACGCCGTCGGCACGGCCTATATGCCGCCCGTCGCGGCGCTGCTCTTCGCCCTCGGGCTCACGGCCTCGGCCTTCAGCAGCTCCGGCTCCGCGCTCACGGCCCTCACCACCACCTTCACCGTGGATTTCCTGCACGCCGACACGCGGCAGGACGAGACCGGGCTGCTGCATACCCGGCGCCGCGTGCATGCCGGCGCCGCCGTGGTGCTGGGCCTCGTGATCCTGGCCTTCGGCGCCATCCGGGACGGGAGCGTGATCAACGCCATCTACACCGTCGCCGGCTACACCTACGGCCCGCTCCTGGGCCTGTTCTTCTTCGGCATCCTGACGCGGCGGCGCGTGCGCGACGGCTGGGTCCCCTTCATCTGCGCGCTGTCCCCGGTGCTCTGCTATGTGCTCTCCGCCCACAGCGAGGCCTGGTTCGGGGGCTACCGGATCGGCTTCGAACTGCTGCTCATCAACGCCGCCCTGACCTGGGCGGGGCTCTGGCTGAGCGGTCTCGGCCTTCGGGGGAAGTGATTCTGCTTTTTTTCTCGTATCTTTGTCCCCGGACCCATTATTCAATCGTATGAAATTATCCGCCCCCCTCGCCGCATTCGCCGCGGCCGCCCTGCTCGCTTCGGCACCCGCCGACGCCTGCACCAACCTCATCGTCGGGAAGAACGCCTCCGTTGACGGATCCGTGATCTGCACCTACAACTGCGACGGATTCGGCTTCGCCTCGCCGCTCACCCTGTCCCTGCCCGGCCGGCACGCGCCCGGGGAAATGATCACCCTGCGCGGCTGGGGCGGCGGCGACCAGCTGCGCCAGATCCGGCAGGCGGACTACACCTACGGCGTGGTGGGCCTGATGAACGAGCACCAGGTCTCCATCGTCGAGACCACCTGGGACGGCCGGGAAGAGCTGCGCAACCCGGAGGGGTATTTCGACTATTTCTCCCTGATGGGCATCGCCCTGCAGCGCAGCGCCAGCGCGCGGGAGGCCATCGCGGTGATGCACCAGCTGGTGCAGGAATACGGCTACAACAGCACGGGCGAATCCTTTGCCGTCTGCGACCCGGAGGAGGCCTGGATCATGGAGCTCATCGGCAAGGGCCCCGGCCGCAAGGGCGGCGTCTGGGTGGCGATGCGCGTGCCGGACGACGCCATCTGCGCCTATGCCAACGCCAGCCGCATCCGGCAGTTCCCCCAGGCCAGGAAGGCTGACAAGAAGCTCGGCTTCTGCATCGTCGAGGGGGAATGTATGTACTCCGCCGACGTGATCAGCTTCGCCCGCGAAATGGGGTACTACGACGGCCCGGACAAGGAATTCAGCTTCCGCGAGGCCTACGGGCCGCTGGACTGGAGCGCCATCCGCTACTGCGAGGCGCGCGTGTGGAGCTTCTTCCGCCACCATACCGACCCGGCCGTGATGGACGGCTACCTGCCCTTCCTGAACGGTGAACTGAGCGTATGCGACGCCCTGCCCCTCTGGATCGTCCCGAAGGAGAAGGTGTCCGTGCGCGACATTATGAACGACATGCGCGACCACTACGAAGGCACCGCCCTCGACATGACCGCCGACGTGAGCGCCGGTCCCTGGGCGTCGCCCTACCGCAACCAGCCCGTCAATTTCAAGGCATCCGACGGCACCGAGATGTTCCGCGAGCGGCCCATCGGCTGCCAGCAGAGCGGCATGACGATGGTCTGCCAGATGCGTTCCTGGCTGCCGGACGCCGTGGGCGGCGTGACGTATTTCAACATGGACGACGCCTCGATGGTGGCCTACGTGCCCGTCTATTGCGGCATCAACCGCATCCCGGATCCTTTCCGCCGCGAGAACAACGACATCCGCGAATTCAGCACGGAGAGCGCCTTCTGGATGTGCAATTTCGTTGCCAACATGGTCTATCCGCGCTACAGCGCGATGATCGGGGACCTGCGCGAGGCGCAGACCGAGCTGGAGGACTTCTACGCCGCCGACCAGAAGGAGGTGGAAGAGAAGGCCGCGGCCCTGACGGCGGGCGAGCGCACCGAATACCTCACCGGCAAGACCCTCGCCTACACGGACCGGATGATGAAGCGCTGGGACAAACTGGCCCGCCTGCTGATCGTCAAGCACAACGACCAGATCGCGCAGCCGAGCGAAGGCGGCGTGGTGGTGCCCGGACGCCGCACGTCTCCCGCCTATGCGCCGGCCTTCATCGATGCCGTCAAGGCACAGACCGGCGACCGCTACGTCAAACGTGAACTGAAATAATGACCCTCCGCTCCCGCATAACCATCCTCCTCCTGGCCCTGCTGCCGGGGCTCCTGCAGGCGCAGGAGCAGGCCGGATGGTTCCCCCGCGCGGCCGGGACCGTCGGCAGGATGCTGACCACGCCCTCCCGGGTGTTCAATCCGGATTACGTGTTCCAGTCGCCGGCCGTCTGGATGGTCTCCGCGGACGCGGACCTGATCTGGACCGGGATCCGGCTGGACAGCCGCTACAGCACGACCGCGTCCGGCGCCAACCACCTGCAGGTCTCCAAACGCATGAGAAACGAGTTCTTCAAGAAAGTCGGCCTCGGGTTCTCCTACGGCTCCCTGCATCTCGGCTACAGCCTCGAAATCGACCGCCACGGGACGGAGCGGAACCGCTATTTCAACCTGTCCTTCGTCCGCCCCTCCTTCGGTATTTCCTGTCAATACTATACCATCCACGAATTCCTCGAAGGGGAGTTCTCCCTCGACTGGCTGGATGGCACCTACCCCTTCTCCAGTACCCGGCCCGGCGAAATGAAGCACCTGGTCGTGGACGCCTTCTATTTCTTCAATCCCACGCATTTCTCCTACAAGGCCGCCGCCGGACGGCACCTCATCCAGCGGCGCAGCGCAGGCAGCTGGATGGCGCTGGCGCGTTATTCCCAGGGAGACTACCGGGACGACATCCGGGACGAAGAGCTGGACATCTCCTACGACCGCATCGGGCGCTACCGGACCGGCGCGTTCTCGCTGGGTGGCGGCTATTCCTTCAACTGGGTCCCCCTGCACCGGGATCCCGCCCCCGGGGAGCGTTCGCTCAAGGGCCTGCGCAACCTGGTCATCAATGCGACGCTGATCCCGTATGTGTCTCTTTACGAGCACCTCGGGACCGTCCGCTATCACTATATGTCCATCCAAGAGGCCCTGGAGCGCTATCTGGCCGAGCATCCGGAGACGCCGGAGACGAGCGAGCGGACCGAAGCCGCACAGGCCTATCGCCTGCAATACGCCCAGGAAGGGCCGATGGCTACCGGCAGCCGCTTCTTCCGGCCCAGTCTCAACGTGGCCGCGCGGGCCGGGATCTGTTTCTCCCGGGACCGCTTCACCCTGAGCGTCACCGCCACCGCCACCCGCTACTCTTTCCGGGACATAGAGACCGGTTCGGAAGGGAACAAAGTGGAGCTCCTCTCCACGTGCCACGGCTCCTTCTACGATATAAGCACAAGATTTTCATTAGGTTACAGATTTTGATATGATACCAAGAAAGTTTCTGATCCTGACGGCCGCCCTCCTGCTGACAAGCCTGGCCGCCCCGGCACGCAAACTGCCTTCCGAGGCACTCGGCTCGGTCAGCTATGAGGTGCGCTACAAGTGGGGCGCCCTGGACGCCAAGGCCGCCACGGCCACCATCTCCCTCGAAGCGGCGAAGCGGGACGGGCTGGACAGCTACCACTCCCGCGCACAGATCCGGCCGACGTCCGTCTTCAAGCTCTTCATCAGCCACGATTACATCGCCGACACCTGGCTCGCGCAGCCGGACCTCCGGCCGGAGTATTTCATCAACCCGTTCAAGAAGGGCGGCAAGGACGGCAAGTTCGAGATCACCTACCGGCGGAGCGGGATTGATGCCGTCTCCGTCAAGCCGCCGAAAGAGACCGAAGAGAAGAAGAGCTTCCCGCAGGACGGGCGGACGATGGACCTGCTGTCCCTGCTGCATTGCATCCGCTTCCTCGACATGACCCCGGCCACCCGGCCGATGAAGTTCCACCTCCTGATGGGCGGTGCCAGCTACCCGGCTGAACTCAGCTGCCAGGGCGAGGACAAGGAGCGTTTCCCGGACCGCCGGGCGGAACGCTTCCTGCTCCGCATGACCGAGCGCGGCCTGATGGAGAACGGCAGCGGCAACGAGATTCTCCTCTGGCGCTCCACGGGCGCCGACCGCCGGCTGCTGGGGCTGGAAGTGCCCCTCAGCAGCGGATCCATGATCGTAAAAGTCAAAGAGTAAAATAGTTATATGAAAAAGATCCTTTTCCTCTTGCTCCCGGCCCTGCTGGCCGCGGCAACCCTTTCCGCCCAGACCCCGGAAGAAATCATCGCCCGGGTGGACCAGGAAACCGCACGTTTTGACGCCGAAGGCTGCTCCATGGTGATGGAACTCAAGTTCCCCATCATCGGCGCCGTCGCCACGACGATCTACACCCGCGGGGACAAATACAAAATGATCATGAGCATCAAGGGAGACACCAGCATCTCCTGGTCCGACGGCGTGACCGACTGGGACTACGAATCCAGCAAGAACACCGTCACGATCAAGCCCCACAAGGCCGATGGAAGTTCGGAGGCGGACAACGCCAAGATGATGGAAGGTATCACCGAGGGGTATGACATCCGGTTGAAGAAGGAGACCGCGGACACCTGGCAGTTCCGCTGCACCAAGTCCAAGACCAACACCAACAAGGACGACCCCAAAAACATGGACCTGGTCGTCTCCAAGGCCACCTATCTGCCTGTCAGCCTGACGGCCAGGGCGGGCGGCCTGACCATCACCATGCGGGACGTCTCCATCGGCGTGAGCGAACAGGAAGTCACCTTCGACGCCTCCCAGTACGCAACGGCAAAGATCATCGACGAGCGCTAAAGCCGATATGAAAAGATTCCTTCCCCTCCTCGCCGGCATCCTGCTGCTGTGCGGATGCTCCCCCAGGATCGCAGGCAACCTGCCGACGATTCCCGAGCAGCACCCGGACTATGCGGTAATCTATTTCTTCCGCCCCGGCGGATTCGTGCAGACGCCCTACGACGTCCACCTGGGCGACGCGGTCGTGTTCCGCTCCAAAAACAAGAACAAGGCCATCGTGAAGGTCGAAAAACCCGGCACGTACGAAATCTGGGGACAGACCGAGACCCGCGAAGGCATCACGCTGGACATTCAGCCCGGAAAGGACTATTACATACGGACGACCACCCAGTTCGGCGTAGCGGTCTGGCGCCCCCAGATCGACGTCGTCCCCGCCGAAGCCGGAAAAGCCGCCTGGAACGCCCTGCGGTAGCGCCTTGTGCCTGCCGCCCGGCCCGGGCCATCGTCTTATAGCCAAACAGCCCGCAGATTGACTTCTGCGGGCTGTTTCGCGCCTCGGGCGGTAGCACTTTTATATACTGATTATCAGCGCGTTACAAAATAAACAAGCTGAAACGCAAGCTATATTATAGCATCACAATTTCTGGGTGATTGCTCAGAAAAACGACACTGTCAAAATGTTTATTTTTAGCGGAATCTTATCATCTGATCAATGGTGATTTCAGACTGGATGGTATCATAATACACATTATGCTTTACGCCGAATGCGGTTATCATCGTAAGCATGATGGAGAATCCGCTCTAAATTGACCCCCCACCTTTCCTTCTTTCATCGAAAAACGAAAAGCAAGCTGAAGAG
>CAMHIP010000017.1 GCA_946185205.1 uncultured Bacteroidales bacterium
GCGAAATGTACAACTACCTCAACATCGGCATCGGCTACACCCTCCCCTTCGCCACTTTCGCCGAAGAATGGGTGGACGCCGACAAGCTCAAGGCGAAACTCGACAGCTACCACGTCCCCGGCGTGGCCTGGCGGACGATCCACTACCAGCCCATCTCGGGCCGGCTGAGCGGCAAACTCATCCACGGCGTGCAGTACTACTACACCGACTACGAAGCGGCCACGCTCACCCTCACGCAGTTCTATGTGATGCAGGCCATCTGGGAACTGTATGGCAAAAACCCCATTGCAGCGGGTTCTGAGCGGCTTTCAATGTTCAACAAAGTTTGCGGCACTGATTTTGTCAGTAAGACGTTTGGACAGACGATGAAAGTCTCGGACATCGCAGACTTCTGGTCCGCCGAAGTCCCCGCTTTCAAGGCCCTGTCCAAGAAGTATTACATTTACTAAAATCACACAATTATGAAACGCTTGACCACGCTCTCCCTGATCGCCATAGCCGCAGCGGCTATGATCGCGGTCCCTCTCGGCGCCCAGACCAGGGGCGGAAGCAACTCCCGCGGTGGCTCGGGCGGCGGCAACGCCCGCAGCAGCGGCGGCGGCCGTCCTTCCTCTTCGATGTCTGCGCCTTCTTCCCAGATGCGCTCTTCCGGCCAGTCCGGCCATACCAAGGGCCTCGGTTCCGTGAACCGCAGTTCCTCATCCTCCCCTGCCCAGCGCAGCACCCAGCCGTCGATGCCTTCCTCCTCACGGAGCGGCAGCAGCAGCGGCCAGGTGAGCCGCGGAGGCAGCAATACCCGCAGCAGCGGCAACGTCCGGAGCGGCTCCTCCGCCTCCCAGACCCGGCCTTCCACGCCTTCGCGCCAGCAGGCCGCTCCCTCCGTCGGCAACACGCAGCCGCGCACGGGCAGCAACACCCAGCCGCAGGCGGGCGTCAGCAGCCAGTCCCGGACGGGCCAGCCTTCCCGCGGCGGCAGCAATGTCCGCAGCGGCAGCGGCACCACGGTCCGCACCCCGCAGGGGCGCCAGGATCCCGGCCAGCCGGGCGGCAGCATCAACCGCAACCAACCCCAGCCGGGCATGAGCGTCCATCAGGATGCGCCCAGGACCGTCCGGCAGCGTCCGGGCACGCCCCGCAACTTCGAGGGCGGCCGCGGTCCCAGCCACGTGCAGATGCACCCGGGTCCGGGCCACAACATGGAGCGCATCCCGCCCCACCGCCGCGATCCGATGCCTTTCGGCCGGGCCGTCCGCTTCTGGGACGGCGGGCGCCACTACTTCGGCTACCGCGTCTCCTACCTGCCCACCCGCTACGTGCGTGAGGTCTATTGGGGCGTCCCCTACTACCTGGTGGACGGCATCTATTACCGCTACTACGGAGGCCACTACTACGTGAGCCGTCCCCCGTTCGGCGTCTTCTTCGACCCGGTGCTGGACAACCTCGTCTATACGGCCTGCAACTTCGCCTACTACTACGACGTGTACAACACGTACCGTACGATCAATGAGAACGCGCAGACCATCGCGAGCCAGAACGCCACCATCGCGGCCAACAACGCCACGATCGCCCGGCAGAACGAAGCCATCGCCCTCAACACCGAGCGCGCGGCCAAATCCTACAAGGAAGCGGACCGCCTCGGCCTGGTGCAGAGCTACGCCGACGCCGGCGTGGAGTACTTCTACGAGGACGGCGTGTTCTTCATCAAGAACAGCGACGGCAAGTACGTGACCATCGTCCCGCCCGCCGGGGCCCTGGTACAGGAACTGCCCGACGACTACGAGACCATCACCCTCGACGGCGAGGAGTACTACAAGGTGGACGACACCGTGTACAAACTCACCATCATCGACGGCTCCCCCTACTTCGAGGTGCTCGGCCAGCTGACCGGCGACCTCGCCAAGAAGTACAACCAGTACGAGTATCTGTAGAGCGTGGCCGTCATCGGAATATTCGACTCAGGTTCGGGAGGACTTTCGGTATTGAAAGAAATACGGAAGGTCCTCCCTTCCGGTCATTTCATCTACTACGCGGACAATGCGCACTGCCCCTACGGGGACAAGAGCCCGGAATACATCCAGGACCGCGCACGCGCCATCACGCGCCTGTTGCTGGACAAGGGGGCGGAAGCCATCGTCGTGGCCTGCAACACGGCCACAGGCGCCGCCATCGCCACGCTCCGCGCCGAATTCGACGTCCCCTTCGTCGGGATGGAACCCGCCGTCAAGCCGGCCGCCCTCGGGACCCGGACCGGCGTAATCGGCGTGTTGGCCACGGCGGGCACGCTGAAAGCTTCCAAATACCTCAAGACCAAGGGATTGTACCAGGACAACGTGCGGATCGAGGAGCACGTCGGCGAGGGTTTCGTGCAACTGGTCGAACGGCTCGAACTGGACGGCCCCGAGACGGAGCGCGTGGTGCGCGCCAGCCTGCAGCCGCTGCTCGATGCCGGTGCCGACACCATCGTGCTCGGCTGCACGCACTACCCCTTCCTGCGGCCCGTCATCGAACGCATCGCCGGCCCGGACATCCGCGTCATCGATCCGGCGCCCGCCGTGGCGAAGCAGGTGCTCAAAGTCCTGAGCGAGCGCGGGCTGTTGAGCCCCGCCACCCCTTCGTCATTCGCCGGCTTGACCGGCGACCCGAGCAAAGCGAGAGATGGCGACCGTCAGGGAGGCAAATCTCCCACCCTAGAGCTTCTCTCTTCCGGCGATCCGACCACCCTCCGCCGGCTCGCCGCCATGATCGGATAAACCGGCGGCCTGCGTCATAATATCAAAGATTATTGCTATCTTTGTAAGTTATGATTACCCAGGAACAAATCAAAGATTTGCAGGAGCGCGTAGAGACGCTCCGCGCGTGCCTTGCGATTGACAAGAAGCAGGCGGAAGTGAAGGAGAAAGAACAGCAGAGCCAGGCACCCGATTTCTGGGACGATCCCAAGCAGGCCGAGGCCTTCCTCAAGGGGCTCAGCAGCGTCAAGGCCTGGGTCAGCGCCTTCGAAAGCGCCCGCACTTCGGTCGAAGACCTGGAGGTGCTGCAGGAACTGGACCCGGAAGGGACCGAGATCGACGGCGCCTACAAGCAGGCCTGCACCCTCGTGGAGGACCTGGAACTCAAGAATATGCTCGGCGCGGAAGGCGACAATCTCGGCGCCGTGCTGACCATCAATTCCGGCGCCGGCGGCACCGAGGCCAACGACTGGAGCGCCATGCTGATGCGCATGTATATGCGCTGGGGCGAGCGCAACGGTTACAAGATGACCGTGACCGAAGAGATCGAAGGCGACGAGGCCGGCATCAAGTCCTGCACCATCCAGTACGAAGGCGACTACGCCTACGGCTACCTCAAGGCCGAATCCGGCGTACACCGCCTGGTGCGGATCTCCCCCTTCAACGCCCAGGGCAAGCGCCAGACCACCTTCAGCTCCGTGTTCGTCTATCCGCTCGTGGATGACAGCATCAACATCGAGATCAACCCTTCCGACATCGAGTGGGACACCTTCCGCTCCGGCGGCCACGGCGGGCAGAACGTCAACAAAGTGGAGACCGGCGTGCGCGTGCGGCACCTTCCGACCGGCATCACGGTCGAGAACACGGAGACCCGCAGCCAGCAGGACAACCGCCAGCGCGCCCTGCTCATCCTCAAATCCCGCCTCTACGACATCGAGCTCAAGAAGCGCCAGGAGAAGCAGGCCGAGCTCGAGGGCCAGAAGAAAAAGATCGAATGGGGCTCCCAGATCCGTTCTTACGTCCTGCATCCCTACAAGATGGTCAAGGACCTGCGCACGGGGCTGGAGACCGCAGACACGCAGGGCGTGCTGGACGGCGACCTCAACGCTTTCATGAAAGAATATCTCATGCACAACTAACTGACCGATATGACTGAATTCAAGTACGCACCCATGTTCCAGCTGGGCGAAGACCAGACTGAGTACTACAAGATCCCCGGCTCCGAGCAGTATGTCTCCACGGCCGATTTCGAAGGGCACAAAATCCTGAAAATCAAGAAAGAAGGCCTGACCGTCATGGCCAACACGGCCTTCCGCGACGTGAGCTTCCTGCTGCGCCGCTCGCACAACGAACAGGTGGCGAAGATCCTCCGTGATCCGGAGGCCTCCGAAAACGACAAATACGTGGCCCTGACCTTCCTGCGCAACGCCGAGGTGGCCGCCAAGGGCAAGCTCCCGCTCTGTCAGGACACCGGCACCGCCATCATCCACGGCGAGAAAGGCCAGGAGGTCTGGACCGGCTTCTGCGACGAAGAGGCCCTGAGCCTGGGCGTGTTCAAGACCTACACGGAAGAGAATCTCCGCTACAGCCAGAACGCCCCGCTGGACATGTACAAGGAAGTCAACACCAAGTGCAACCTCCCGGCCCAGATCGACATCGAGGCCACCGAAGGCGCCGAGTACCGCTTCCTGTGCGTCACGAAGGGCGGCGGCTCCGCCAACAAGACCTATCTCTACCAGGAGACCAAGGCCCGCATCCAGAACCCGGGCACGCTGGTACCCTTCCTCGTAGAGAAGATGCGCAGCCTCGGCACGGCGGCCTGCCCGCCCTATCACATCGCCATCGTGGTCGGCGGCACCTCCGCCGAGAAGAACCTCCTGACGGTCAAGCTCGCCTCCACGCACTACTACGACGGCCTGCCCACCACGGGCGACGAGACCGGCCGCGCCTTCCGGGACGTGGAGCTGGAGAAGCAGCTGCTCGAGGAGACACGCAAGATCGGGCTCGGCGCGCAGTTCGGCGGCAAGTACATGGCCCACGACGTGCGTGTGGTGCGCCTCCCGCGCCACGGCGCCAGCTGCCCCATCGGCCTGGGCGTGAGCTGCTCGGCCGACCGCAACATCAAGGCGAAGATCAACGCCGACGGCATCTGGATCGAGAAGATGGACGACAAGCCCTATGAGCTGATCCCCGAGGAGCTCCGCCGCGCCGGCGAGGGCGAAGCCGTCAAGATCAACCTGGACCAGCCGATGAAGGACATCCTGGCCGAGCTGACCAAGTATCCCGTCAGCACCCGCCTGAGCCTGAACGGCACCATCATCGTGGGCCGCGACATCGCCCACGCCAAGATCAAGGCCCGGCTGGACGCCGGCGAACCGATGCCCCAGTACCTCAAGGACCACCCCATCTACTATGCCGGTCCCGCCAAGACCCCGGCCGGGATGGCCTGCGGCTCCATGGGTCCGACCACGGCCGGCCGCATGGATCCCTATGTGGATGAGTTCCAGGAGCATGGCGGTTCGATGATCATGCTCGCCAAGGGCAACCGCGCCCAGTGCGTGACCGACGCGTGCAAGAAGCACGGCGGCTTCTACCTCGGCTCCATCGGCGGTCCTGCCGCGATCCTCGCGCAGAACAACATCAAGAGCATCGAGTGCGTGGAGTACCCGGAGCTCGGCATGGAAGCCATCTGGAAGATCCGGGTCGAAGACTTCCCCGCCTTCATCCTCGTGGATGACAAGGGCAACGACTTCTTCAAGCAGCTGGGCCTCTGATTCATAGCGGCATGATCGAGATTATCCAGGTCAACATCTCCGGCGAGGACAAGCCCGGCTTGACCTCGGCCCTCACCGGCATCCTCGCCCAGTATGACGCCACCATCCTGGACATCGGCCAGGAGAACATCCACAAGTCGCTGACCCTGGGCATCCTGTTCCGCACGACGCCGGAGCAGTCCGGCTTCATCATGAAGGAACTGCTCTTCAAGGCGTCCGAACTGGGGGTGCAGATCCGCTTCACGCCCATCGCGCGCGAGGCCTATGACGCGTGGGTGGCCCGCCAGGGCAAGCACCGCTACATCGTGACGCTGCTGGGCCGCACGGTCACGGCCCGGCAGATCGCCGATGTGACCGGGGTTATTTTCCGCTTCGGGCTCAACATCGACGCCATCCGGCGCCTGACCGGCCGCCCTCCGATCGAGGGCGTAGATGAGAGCGCGGCGAAGGCCTGCATCGAGATTTCCGTGCGCGGCTCGCTCGGTCCCGACGGGAGGGCGGCCATGCAGAATGCCCTGATGAGCCTGCCCAAGGACGGGCTGGACATCTCCTTCCAGAAAGACGACATCTACCGGCGCTCCCGCCGCCTGATCTGCTTCGACATGGACTCGACGCTCGTCCACACGGAGTGTATCGACGAACTGGCGGCCCGGGCCGGCGTCGGGGACCAGGTGCGCGAGATCACGGCGCAGGCCATGCGCGGAGAGATCGATTTCACGGAGAGTTTCACCCGGCGCGTCGCCCTGCTCAAGGGCCTGGACGAAAGCGTGATGGAGGACATCGCGCACCATCTTCCCTTCAACGAGGGCCTGGAGCGCATGATGAAAATCCTCAAGATGGTGGGCTACAAGACCGCCATCCTCTCCGGCGGATTCACCTACTTCGGCAAATACCTGCAGCAGAAGTTCGGCTTCGACTACGTCTATGCCAACGAGCTGGAGATCGAGAACGGCAAGCTGACCGGGCGCTATGTGGGCGATGTGGTGGACGGACGCCGCAAGGCCGAACTGCTGCGGCTGCTCTGCCAGGTCGAGGGCATCAACCTCGCCCAGGCCGTGGCCGTGGGCGACGGGGCCAACGACCTGCCGATGCTCTCGCTGGCCGGCCTGGGCATCGCCTATCATGCCAAACCCAAGGTCCAGGCCAACGCGAAGCAAAACATCACCTCCATCGGACTTGACGGCATCCTGTACTTCCTCGGCCTGAAGGACTCCCAGATCGACCCCTGACGGTCCCGGCCCGCCACGGGCCTCCAGGGGAGCGTTCCGCCCACTTGCCGGATGAACCGGTTTTTTTGCTATCTTTGCGCCAGCAATGCGGGTGTGTTGTAATTGGTAGCCAAGCGGGACTTAGGATCCCGTGCCGCAAGGCGTGCGGGTTCGAGCCCCGCCACCCGCACTGAATCTCCTCCGGGGGCCTATTTCCCGAACTCCCGGACGATGCGGAGGGTTTCGCCGGTGTCTTCGAGTTCGAAGATCTTGGGGTGCGTGTCGCCCCAGTAGGGGGCGTGGAGCACCAGCATCGGCCGGCCGTCGAAGGTTTTGAAGATCATGCCGTGGCCGCCGTTCACGTAGAGCGCTTCGTCCTGCTGGCGCCAGGGGCCGGCGATGCGGCCGGAGTCGGAGATGGCGATGCCGCAGCTGTTGTTGGTAGTCCAGATCATGTAGAGCTTGCCGGTCTTGCCTTGGTAGAGGTAGGGGCCGTCGGTGACATAGCCGCTGCCGTCGGGCGGGATGGGCGCGCCCCAGGTGCTGTTGACGTAGCTGGCGCGGAAGAGGTTCTTCGGCTCGCCGGCGAGGTCGGACAGGTCATCCTTGAGGGGGACAAAACCTACCGCCCCGTCCGTAACCTGCACCCATTCATGGCAATAGACCATATAGGGGACGCCGTCCTCCACCCAGAGCGTGCCGTCGATGGTCATCATGTCCTGCGGCATCGTGCTGTGCGGCGCGAAGGTGTGGAAGGGCCCGTCGGGCGAATCGGCCCAGAGGACCTGCGAGCCGCGCATCACGCGGCCGGTGTGGTACCAGTTGCGCCACTGCTCGCCGAACTTCTCGGAAGTATCGAAGGTCTGGAAAAGGTAGTACTTGCCCTTGTAGTAATGCAGTTCGGGCGCCCAGATGCTGTTGATCTTGATATCGCCCCAAACGTCATCGGGGGCCGTGTAGATGATGTCCGGTCCCTCCCAGTGGATCAGGTCCTTGCTCTTGTAGCTCATCACGCTGCGGCCGGCGGGGCCGACCATGATGTAGGTGCGGGAGACGGGGTCGGCCAGGACGCAGTTGTCGCGCCAGCGGAGCTGGTCGAGGGTGTAGGTACCGCGCTGAAGCTGGCGCCGGGGCCGCTGCGCGGAAGCCGGCACGAGCAGAAGCAGCAGGGCCAGCAGTGTCAATCCTTTTTTGAACATGGTATAACGGTTATTGATTGGTGGTTTTCTGTCCCGTCAGCGCGTCGGCCTTCTTGCGCATCTTGGCGGCCCGCTTGGCGCTGTCCGGATGGGAGGAGAACATCTTGGCGAGCGCGGAAGCCTGGCTGCCGGCGGAAAGGCTGTTGAGTTTCTCCAGCGCGCGGCACATGCTGTAGGGGTCGCGTCCCTGGTCCACGGCGAACTGGAAGCCGAATTCGTCGGCGCGGGACTCCTGGCCCTGCGAGAACTGGGCATTGACGTAGGCCTCGGAGATGTCGCCCAGCACCGTGCCCGCGAGCTGTCCGTAACCGCCTGCGGCGTAGATCGTCTCCCGCGCGGCGGAGCTCAGGTAGGCGCGCTTCATGGCTTTCATCGAGTCCTTGTGGACCACATGGCCCAGTTCGTGTCCGATCACGGCGAGCACCTCATCGTCCTCCATCAGGTCCATCAGGGCGGAATTGACGCGTACGGAGCCGTCGCCATAGGCGCAGGCATTGACTTCGTTGGACTGGTACACCTTGAAATTGAGCGGCTTGCCGTCCACTTCCTTCACGCTGCCCATCAGCTTCTCCAGGCGCTGCTGGTACTTGGCGTCGGCCAGCGGCGTCTGCGCGTCGGTATGGGCGACGGCCTGCCGGCAGATTTCGGCGACCTGCTCGTCGGAAATCATGGCCGCCGTGGCGGCCTTGCCGCCCGCACTGGCCAGACGGGCGTAATCCCAGTTGACACGGGAAAGGACCTCGCAGCCGGACAGGAGCACGGCGGCAATCAACAAAAGCAGAAGACGTTTCATCATGGGGTGTCGGGATGGTTATCTCTGCAAAAATAATGTTTTTTCCGTCTCCGCGCGCTAGCTTCTGCGATATTCTGTGGGCGTGAGCCCGGTCTGGGTCTTGAAGAAGCGGTAGAAGGTGGTCTGGTTGGGGAAGTTGAGCTCGGAGACGATCTGCTTGATCGGCAGGTCGGAGTATTTCAGCAGGTTCTTGGCCTCCAGGATCACGAAGGAGTCGATCCACGCGTGGGCGGACCGGCCGCTGACATTCTTGATCAGCTTGGAGAGGTATTTGGGCGTGAGGAAGAGTTTTTCGGCGTAGAACGCCAGGCCGCGCTCCTGCGTATGATGCTCCTGGACCAGCTTGAGGAAGTCCTCCAGCACCATGCGGGCATGGGCGGACTTGCCGCCGGAGAGGCGCTGCGCTTCCGTGACGCGCTTCATCCAGAGCGACCCCGCCCAGTAGAAGGTCGAAGAGATCAGGGAAACGACGGCTTCGCGGATGTTGGGAAGCGGCCGGGAAGAGACGTCCGTGATCAGGTCGAAGTACTTCCGGCACAGCGCCATCTCGTCCTCGTTCAGCAGGAGGCCCGGGTTCTCCAGCACGCGCAGACTCTCCTCATAGAGTTTCTTGAAATCCATCCGCGTGCTGGTGATCAGTTCGTGGGAAATCGCCGCCACGGCGAAGCGCACCGAGCCCTTCTCCGCCGGGTTGATCTGCGACACGCGGACGATATTGCCGGGGATATAGACCAGCATCGATCCGGCCTGCACGGGATAGGTGTGGAGGTTGATATCGACTTCAAAGCTTCCTTCATAGCACAGGAAGACCAGGAATCCGTCGAAGCGGCAGGGATACTGCATGACGTCCATGCGGTCGGAGTAGGCCAGTTCGGCGAGGAAGAGGTCGTCTGCCAGATTGTCATTGATCCGCTGGCCGGGAAAGAGGCGGCGCAGCTCGCGGATATCAAGTTCGAGATATTGTTCCATCATATGGCGGTAGTTTTCTACAAAAATAGGCAAAAATTATCATTTTATCGCAATTTCAGCCAAAAAGTAGAATTTTAAGCCCGAATAACTATCCCAAAAACTCCATTATGGCAAAGTAATTGAGCGCAACCGGGGCGATTTATGACAAAAAAGATGAAAAGAAGCAATTACCTTGTATCGCTTGGTCTCCTGCTGATCTGCAGCGCCGTGTCGGCGCAGCAGGTGCTGACCCTGGAGGACTGCCGCCGGATGGCCGTCCGGACCAGCCGCAGCCTGGAGCAGGCGCAGACCGCCGTCGAGATGGCCGGCTATGACCGGAAAGTGGCGCTGGCCAACTATTTCCCCAACATTTCCGCCACCGGCACCTACCAATACAACAACCGCGACATCGCGCTGATCAGCGACAGCCAGTCGGCCGCGCTGCGCGGCCTGGGCGACCGGGCGCAGGGCGCCCTGGACCAGGCCTACGCCGATGCGCAGGCCCAGATCGGACAACAGGCCCAGACGATGCGCACCCAACTGGAAGAAAAGATCAAGAACGATCCCAAACTCATGCTCGAATACGCGCTCAGTCCGATGTGGAAGACCGTGTTCGGCATGCTGGAAGAGGCGGACCTGCAACAGCTCAAGGCACCGGACATCGCGGGCCCGGTCAACGCCATCGGGGCCGAAGTGGACGACGCCCTGCATCTGGACAGCCACAACCTCTTTGCCGCCGCGATCACCCTGCAGCAGCCCGTGTTCGTGGGCGGCAAGATTGTGTATTCCAACCAGATGGCCCGGCTGGCCGAGGAGCTGGAGACGGCCCGGTACGACCAGACTTATGCCGACGTGATCGTGGATGTGGACGAGGCCTACTGGCAGATCGTCTCCATCGCCGCCAAGAAGAAACTGGCGGACGCCTATGCCGATCTGCTCCGCACGCTGGAGCAGGATGTGCAGAAATCCGTCGCCGCCGGCGTCATGACGGAAGCGGACGCCTTGCAGATCAAGGTCAAGGCCAACGAAGCGGACATGCTCAGGACCAAGGCGGACAACGGGCTGACGCTCGCCAAGATGCTGCTCTGCAAGCGCGTCGGCCTGCCGCTCGAGAGTCCGGTCGTCCTGGCGGACGAGCAGACCGACCTGATCCCGCAGCCCGCCGCCTGCTGCAGCAAAGGCATGGACGGCATCTTCGCCGACCGCCCCGAGACCCGCAGTCTCACGCTGGCTTCCGAAATCTACGACCGCAAGGCGAAGATCGCACGCGCGGACATGATGCCGAAGGTCGTGCTGACGGCGGGCTACCTGATCACCAACCCCAATCTCTATAACGGCTTCAGCCACAACTGGGAAGGCGGTTCGTTCAACGCCGGCGTACTGGTCAGCGTGCCGCTCTTCCACGGGATGGAGGCCACGAGCAAGTACCGCAAGGCCAAGGCCGAAGCGACGCTCTATGAGAGCAAACTGCAGGAGGCGCGGGAGCTGATCACCCTCCAGGTGACCCAGCAGCGCAAGCAGCTGGACGAATCCCGCAAGCAGCTGGAGACGGCCACGTCCCACCTGGCCGCCGCCGAGGAGAACCTGCGCGCCGCCACGGTCGGCTTCGAGGCCGGCGTGGTCACCACCGACACCGTGCTCGCCGCCCAGACCGCCTGGATGCAGGCCCATTCCGAATGCATCGACGCCGGCACGCAGCTGCAGCTCGCCGCCTCCCGGCTCGCCCGCGCAGAAGGCGATTATCTTCCTGAAAGAAAATAAGTTCCACCATCATCTCTTGTAATTCTATGGTAAAAAGAAGTTATAACCTGCTGATCGGCGTCGCGGCGCTGATCGCCATCCTGTTCACCGTCTCCCTGGCCGGATACATCGTGTCCCGGCCGCGGCCCGTCGTCATCCAGGGCGAAGCGGAGGCCACCGAATACCGGGTGTCCGGCAAGGTGCCGGGCCGCATCGAAGCCTTCTATGCCGACGAAGGCCAGCAAGTCCACAAAGGAGACACGCTCGTGCTGATCGACTCGCCCGAGATCCGCTCCAAGATCCTGGAAGCGCAGGCCGCCAAGGCCGCCGCCGTGGCCCAGAAGGACAAGGCGATGCACGGCGCCCGCCAGGAGCAGATCGTCGGCGCCTACGAACTCTGGCAGAAAGCCGCCGTGGGCGAAGAAGTGATGCGCAAGTCCTGGGAACGCATCCGCACCCTGCATGAGCAGAAGGTCGTTTCCGACCAGAAATACGACGAAGTCGAAGCGCAATACCGGGCGGCGGTCGCCACGACCAAGGCGGCGCGTTCCCAGTATGCCATGGCCGTCAACGGGGCGCGCCAGGAAGACAAAGACGCCGCCGTCGCACTCGTGGAGCGGGCCGACGCCGCCGTCCAGCTGGTCAACGCCTACCGGGAAGAAATCAAACTCGTCTCCCCCGCCGACGGCATCGTGTCCAACCGCTACCCCAAGGTCGGGGAACTGGTGGGACAGGGTTCACCGATCATGACCGTGCAGGACCTCTCCGACATGTGGTTCACCTTCAACATCCGCGAAGACCGGCTGCACGGCATGCAGAACGGCCAGCACATCACCCTGTCCATTCCGGCCCTGGACGGCCGGGAAATCGGCGCCACCGTCTATTACATCGCCGCCCGCGAGTCTTACGCCACCTGGAAGGCCACCCGCGAGATCGGCGAATTCGACACGCGCACTTTCGAGGTGCGGGCCCGCCCGGACTATACCGTGGAGGGGCTGCGCCCCGGCATGAGCGCCATCCTGACATACAGAGAGAAATGATGAAAGACATCTGGCAAGTCATCCGCAGGGAGATCCGCATCTTCCGCGCGCGCCCGGTCTATATCCTGGCGTCCGTGGGGGCCATGATCTTCAATACGGTCTTCTACCTGACCTTCATGCAGGACGGACTGCCGCACGACCTGCCGGTCGGGATCGTGGACTGCGACCGCAGTTCCACTTCCCGCTCCTTCTGCCAGCAGCTGGACGCCACGCAGCTCACGGGCGTGGTCTATTATGACGACATCCACCTGGCGCGCCGGGACATGCAGACCGGCCGGCTGACGGCATACATCGTGATCCCGGAGGGCTTCAACGACGACGTCCAGGCCAGCCGCCAGCCCCATCTCGGCTACTATGTGAATTCGCTGTATTTCGTGGGCGGCGCCCTGTCGTATGCCAACATCCTGCAGATGGTCAACCTCACCAACGGCGCCGTGCAGCGGCAGTTCCTGCGGGCCCGGGGCGTCAACGAAGCCGAGATCATGGCCCGCATCCAGCCCATCGTGCTGGACGCACACCAGATCGGCAACACGACCACCAACTACGGGGTCTATCTCAACAGCGTCATCCTGCCCGGCGTCCTGGAGATGATCGTGATCCTGATCACGGTCTATGCCGTGGGATCCGAACTGAAATACGGCACCTCCCGCCACCTGATGCAGACGGCGGGTGGGTCCATCGTCAAGGCCCTGGCCGGCAAAATGGCCATTTACGGCCTGATATTCACGTTCCTGGGCATCACGCTGGAGTTGATCCTCTATCACTGGATGCACTACCCGATCCGCGGTTCGGTGGGGTGGATGTGCCTGGCCATCCTGCTGCTGGTCGCCGCCGCGCAGTCGATCGGGCTGTTCATCATCGAACTGATCCCCAACCTGCGGCTCGCCATCAGCGTCAGCGCCATTTTCAGCGTGTTTGCCTTTTCCGTGGCGGGATTCACCCTGCCCGTGGAAGCGATGCCCGCCGGGCTGCAGGGATTCTCCGCCATCTTCCCGCTCCGGCACTACTACCTGTTCTATGTGCAGGAGGCCATCTTCGGAAGCGGTTTCGCCGGGTGGTGGAAGGAAGTGGTCCACCTGCTCATCTTCACGGGCCTGCCGCTCCTGCTGATGCGGCGCCTGGAGGATGCCTATATCAATCAACGTTATGAAAGAGACTAAGACATACGCCGGCCTGTGGCTCCGCGACTGGTTCGGCATCTTCATACACGAGCTCAAGCTCATTTTCAGCGACCCCGGCGCCATGGTCATCTTCTTCGTGGGCGGCCTGCTCTACCCGGTCCTCTACAACCTTGTCTATGCCAACGGGACGGTGGACGAGATGCCGGTCGCGGTGGTCCGGCTCTCCGACGGCTCCTACAGCCGCCGCTACCTGGAGAAGTTCGACGCCACGCGGGAGTGCTCCATCTATTGCGAATGCGTATCGATGGCGGAAGCGGAGCAGCTGCTACGGGAGCGCAAGGTCCATGGCATCCTGTACATCCCGCGCGATTTCGACAGTTGCCTGGAGCGGATGGAGCAGGGGCACATCTCCACCTACGCGGACATGTCCTCCTTCCTGTACTACAAGGACCTGCGCATCGCGTCGAGTCTCGTGATGCTGGATGAGATGCACAGCATCCAGCTGGAGAACTACGCTGCGGCGGGATTCGACGGACAGAGCGCTTATGAACTCGTCCAGCCGGTGCTTTCCGACGAGAGCATCCCGTACAACAAGCCGTTTTCCTACACCATCTTCTTCATTTCCGCCGCGCTGATGCTGGTCATCCAGCAGACGATGTTCTATGGATCTTCCATGCTGGCGGGCACGCTGCGCGAGCGCAACCACAGCTTCGCCTCGCTGCCGGACCGGCTGCAGGGGCTCGGGATGGGCCGTGTCGTGCTGGGCCGCGGGGCGGCCTACCTGGCGGTGTACCTGGTCGTGGGCACGATCGTGGCGCTGCTGGTTCCGTGGATGTTCCGCCTGCCGCAGCATGCGGCCTGGTGGGAGGTGGAGGTGCTGCTGCTCTTCTACGTCGTGGCCTGCATCTTCTTCAGTTTCACCTGGGGAACGCTCATCACGCGCCGCGAGACGGTGTTCGTGCTGTTCCTGTCCGTCTCGCCGATCTGCCTGTTCCTGACCGGATTCTCCTGGCCGCAGACCTCCATCCCGGCGTTCTGGCAGGCCTTTTCCTACCTGTTCCCCTCCACTTTCGGCTGCCGGGCGTTCATCAACCTCAACACCGCCGGAGGGACGCTCCAGACAATCGCCCCCGAGATCCGGGCGCTGACCCTGCAGACCGTCATCTACTATTTTCTGGCCTGCGCCGCCGTCTTCGTGGAGAACCGGCTGCACAAAAAACAAACCGTCCCGGCCAAGGTACAGGGTCGGGACGGCGTCCTTTCATAGCGCTTCTAATTAATAACACACGATTGAACTTGCGCTAAAAACAGTTGCAAATATACAGCGATTTGGCATAAAAACAAAATTTCAAATCGTAAAAATTGCTATTTTAGCAACGTCGGGGGCCGATTTTTCCGCATTTACTATTTTTAACCTGCCCGGCCCCTTTCGGAGGAAGACCCACGTCAATTGACGCGAATCTTCTGTCCAATTCGTAACTTATTGGCATTCACCCCCGGGTTCAGTTTCAAAATCGCATTGAGCGACTTGCCCTGCCGCTTGGCAATGGCGCCGAGCGTATCCCCCGACTTGACGGTATAGTAGCGGACGGCAGCCCGCTCGGCCGCCAGGCGCTTTTCCTCCGCCAGGATCTTCTCCTCGGCCGCATACAGGTCCTCTTCCTCGTCCAGCGACTCCGGCACATAGTGGGAGCTGGCATTGAGATAGCTGCGGCGCAGCACGAAGACGTTGGAGCGGAGCTGCCCCTTCTCGAAGTCCACGATCCATTCGGGATCGAAAGCGAAGCCCTGCCAGCGCGTCTCGAAGTGCAGGTGCGGCCCCGTGGAGCGGCCGGTGGAGCCGCCCAGGCCGATCTGGTCGCCGGCGCGGACCCAGTCCCCCACCTCGACTTCGCGTTTGGACAGGTGCCCGTAGTAGGTCTCCAGGCCGTTCTCGTGGCGGATCACGATGAGGTTGCCATAGCCGCCGCTGTAGTCCGAGACGCGCACGCGTCCGTCAAAGGCGGCCACCACGGGCGTGCCGGTCTTGTAGGGCAGGTCCGCCCCCTGGTGGCGCCGTCCGTGCCGGTAGCCGAAACGGGAGAAGACCTTGGTCTGGTTGGGGCAGACAAAGACGCTGGCCGAATCCACCAGGCAGATCGTATTGCGGAGCGGAAGGCTGTCCAGCGGCACCCTGTAGGGATTGGTCGAATTCGGGATCCAGTCCTTGATGAAGGTGCTGTCGGCCGCGAGTTTCTCGATATTCTTGATATAGTACCAGGTGTGGTCGTCCCGCAGGACAAGCAGCAGGCGGCCGTCGCCGATATCCAGCGTATCGACGGGCGCACCGCTCCCCTCCCGGAACGTTCCGGCCTCCGTGACGAAATCACCGGGGACCTCGCCCGCACCGGCAGCCGACAGGGAATCGGGCGCCTGCGCCAGCAGCGCCGCCGGGAGCAGGAAAAGACTTAGGATCAGTACACGTATCTTTCTCATCACGAACGAATTGCGCCAAACTTTTCTTCGAGCAGCCGGCAGGTCTGCGCGACCTTGTCCTGCAGCAGCTCCTCCGTGCGGGCCTCGCAGATGAAGCGCAGGTACGGCTCCGTGTTGGAAGGACGGATGTTGAACCACCAGTCGGCGAACTCCAGCCGGAAGCCGTCGAAGTCCATGGTCTTGAGCGGCGTCTCCTGCGCGGAGAAATGCGCGCACACGGCCTTCATCGCACCCGGCTTGTCCTCCAGGCGGAAGTTGATCTCGCCAGAGTTGCAGTACCCGGCGATCTCCGCGATCTGTGCGCTGAAACTGCTGCCCTGCTTCTTGAGGGCGGCCACGATGCGCAGCACGATCAGCGAGGAGAGCAGGCCGCTGTCGGAATAGAAGAAATCCTTGAAATAATAATGGCCCGCGAGCTCGCCGCCCCACAGGCCGTCGATCTCGCGGAGCTTGGGCGCGGCGAAGGCGCGGCCCACGCGCCAGGTATGCAGTTCGGCGCCATACCGGGCCAGATATTCGCCCACGGCCTTGGAACTGCGGATCTCCTGCAGTACGCGCGGCGCCTTCTCGCCCCGCTCGTCGCAGAAGTACTTGGCCATCATCGCGATCACGAGGTCCGGCGCCACGAACTGTCCCTTCTCGTCGACGAACATCACGCGGTCGGCATCGCCGTCGTAGATCACGCCCACGTCGGCGCCGGTCTTGCGGACCAGCTGCTTGAGCGGCTCCACGTTCTTGGCTACCAGCGGGTTGGGCTCGTGGTTGGGAAAGCGGCCGTCGATCGTGTCGAAGAGGTATTCCGGCTGCTCGCCGAAGACTTCGTGCGCGAAAAGGCAGGCCATGCCGTTGGAGCAGTCGATGGCGATCTTCAGACCGCTGTAGTCTCCCTTGAACTTCATCATGAAGTCGATATAGTCCTTGTGGATGTCCTTGGGACGGACGGTACCGCGCCTGGCCGCCACCGGGGTCGGACGGTCTTCCTCGATCCAGGCCTTGATCTGCCCGAGGCCCGTGTCCAGGCCCACCGGCAGGGCGTTCTCCCGGCTGACCTTCATGCCGTTGTACTCGGCCGGGTTGTGGCTCGCCGTGATCTGCACGGAGGCCTTGTAGCCATAGTTGGCCGTGCCGAAATAGACCATCGGCGTAGTGCTCAGGCCGATGTCGGCCACGTCCGCGCCGGCGTCGCAGATGCCCTCCACGAGGGCGTCATGGATCTCCTGCGAGGACACGCGGCAGTCGCGTCCCACCAGCACCTCGGAGGCGCCGAGCAGTTCGGGAAGGAAATAGCCGACCTTGTAGGCCGTGGTCCGGTCGAAATCCACTCCGTAGATTCCGCGGATGTCATATGCGTGGAAAGCTCCCATATCGGATATCTTGGAATTTTACTTGATCTTGGCCTTGTAGGCGGTGCTCACTTTCCCGTGGGCGATGTTCTGCAGCTTCTTGGAGAGCATCTTGCGCCGGATCGGCGCCACGAGGTCCGTGAAGAGTTCGCCGTCCAGGTGCGAGAACTCGTGCTGGATCATCCGCGCGGCGAATTTGTCGAAGTGCTCCGTCTTCTTCTCCAGGTTCCCGTCGTAGTATTCGACGGTGATGGCTTCGGGCCGGCGGACGTCGGCATAGAGGCCGGGAATGCTCAGGCAGCCCTCGTTGTATTCGCACATCGCCTCGCTCTCTTCCAGGATCACCGGGTTGATGAACGTGCGGCGGAAGTCCTTGAGGTAGGGATAGATATCGGCCATCACGTCGCCGTTGACCACGGCCACGCGCAGGCTCACGCCGATCTGGGGCGCGGCGAGGCCGCAGCCGTCGGACTTGTCCAGGGTATCCCACAGGTCCTGCACCAGGGTCTGCAGGCCTTCTTTGTCGTTGAGGTCGGCCGGGGCCGCGACTTTGCGCAGCACTTCCGAGCCATAGAGATAAATCGGTTGTATCATTGCTTCGTTCTGTCCATGTAGCTCTGCAGGATGATCGCGGCGCTGATCTTGTCGACCGAGGCCTTGTCGCGCCGGTCGCTCTTCTTCATCCCGCCGTCGATCATCGCCCGGTGCGCCAGCACGGAGGTGAAACGTTCGTCCTCCAGCTCCACCGGTACGCCCGGGAAGGCCTTGCGCAGCCGTTTCAGGAACACTTCCACGTCTGCCGCGGCCTCGGCGGGAGCGCCGTTGAGGTTGAGCGGCCAGCCCACCACAAAACGCACGACCGTCTCACAAGCGGCGTATTTTTGCAGATATTCTATTATCTTTGCAGCGGGAACGGTCTCGAGCGGAGACGCGAAGATGCCCAGCGGGTCGCTCACCGCGACGCCCACCCGGGCTCGTCCGTAGTCTATTCCGATCGTCCTGTTCATCACTGCAAATTTACGTCAAAAGTATGGGAAGACAAAATCCGGACCGCCTTCCGCGGAATTTCAGGCTGTCGCTCGTGGACAATGAGACCCACAATACCCTCCGGTCCATCCGCTTCGGCCGGGCGCAGCTCATCTACGGCATCATCACCGCCGTATTGGCGGTCCTGCTCGTCTCCTACCTCCTGTTTGCCTTCACGCCGCTGCGCACGATCATTCCGGGCTACCCCAACGCCCATTCGCGCCGGCAGGCCGTGGCCAACGCCCTCAAGATCGACTCGCTGGAGAATGCCGTCACCCGCTGGAGCCTGTATGCCGAAGGGCTCAGCAGCGTGCTGACGGGCGGCACCCCCGTGGACTTCGACTCGCTGGTGCATGCCGGCCGGACGCGCTACCTCTCCGACAAGGACCCGGCCGAGCTCGCCCGCCGCGACTCGCTGCTGCAGGAGACCGTGCAGAAGGAGGAGCAGTTCGGCGTGGGCGCCCGTGACGAGCGGGATCTCCCGATCGAGGGCATCCACTTCTTCGCCCCGCTCAAGGGCGTCGTGACCTCCGCCTACGACCGCGTGACGCATCCGGCCATCGACATCGCCGCCCGCACCGGCAGCGTCGTGAGCGCCGTGCTGGACGGCACGGTCATCTTCACGGCCTGGGACGCCGAGCAGGGCTACATCCTCATTCTCCAGCACCGCGAGGACCTGCTCAGCATCTACACCAACAACCAGAAGCTCCTGAAGAGCACCGGAGAGACCGTCAAAGCCGGCACGCCGGTCGCCCTGGTCGGCGGGACCGGCCGCACCGCCGACACGGACCACCTGCATTTCGAACTGTGGCAGAACGGCCAGAGTCTCGATCCCACCCGATACATCAGTTTCTAAGTGAAAAAAAGAAAAATCGCCATCCTCGGATCCACGGGATCCATCGGAACCCAGACGCTCGACGTCATCCGCCAGCACCGCGACCTGTTCGAGGTCGAACTGATCTCCGCCCGGCGGAGCGCAGATCTGCTGATCAGCCAGGCCATAGAGTTCGATGCCGCCCATGTCGTGATCTGCGACGAGTCCCGCTACCGGGAGGTGGCGGACGCGCTGCAGCCGCGCGGGACGCATGTCTGGGCGGGCGTGGACAGCCTGTGCGACCTGGTCGGGATGGAAAGCGTGGATATCGTCGTGGGCGCCATGGTCGGCTTCAGCGGACTGCGTCCCACCCTGGCGGCCCTGCAGGCCGGCAAAGTCGTGGCCCTGGCCAACAAGGAGACCCTCGTGGCCGCCGGTTCCATCGTCACCCAGACGGCCCGCGAACACGGCGGCGTCATCCTGCCCGTGGATTCCGAGCATTCCGCCATCTTCCAGTGCCTGCTCGCCGCCGGGGAGAACCCCGTCGAGCGGGTGCACCTGACCGCCTCCGGCGGCCCGTTCCGCACCTGGGACCGCCTGCGCATCGCCGGCGCCCGGGCCGCAGACGCCCTCAAACACCCCAACTGGGACATGGGCGCCAAGGTCACGATCGACTCCGCCACGATGATGAACAAGGGATTCGAAGTCATCGAGGCCCGCTGGCTCTTCGACCTCGACCCCGCGCAGATCAACGTCGTCGTGCACCCCGAGTCCGTCATCCATTCCATGGTGGAATTCGTGGACGGGGCCGTGATCGCACAGCTCGGCTGCCCCGACATGCGGGAGCCGATCGGTTTCGCGCTCAGTTTCCCCACGCGCCTGACCGTAGGCAACAAGAAACTCGATTTCGCCGCCCTCGGCGGCCTTTCCTTCGAGGCGCCGGACACGGCGCGCTTCCCCTGCCTCGCCCTCGCGTTCGAGGCGCTCCGCCGCGGCGGCAACGCCCCCTGCGCCCTCAATGCCGCCAACGAAGTGGCGGTGGCCGCCTACCTCAAAGACCTGATTTCCTTCTACGATATCGCCAAGATCGGCGAGAAAGCCCTGTCGGGCCTGAATTTTGCAGCAGACCCTTCGCTCGACGACATCTTCGCGACCAACCGCGAGGTCGCCGCTATTGCCGATGGTTATATTCATTAAGACGCTGCAGGTCATCCTCGCCTTGTCCGTGCTCATCATCATCCATGAGTTCGGGCATTTCCTGTGGGCACGCCTCTTCGGCATCCGCGTGGAGAAGTTCTACCTCTTCTTCGACGTGGGCGGAAAGGCCATCGTCCGCTGGCACTGGGGCGGCACGGAGTTCGGGATCGGCTGGCTGCCTTTCGGCGGCTACTGCAAGATCTCCGGCATGATCGACGAGTCGATGGACCTGGAGCAGATGAAGCAGGAGCCCCGCCCCTGGGAATTCCGCACGCACCCCGCCTGGCAGCGCCTGCTGGTGATGGCCGGCGGCGTGATCAACAATTTCATCTTCGCCATTTTCGCCTACATCGCCATCATGGCCATCTGGGGCGAATCCTATATCGAGAACCGCGGCAACCGCATCTACGTGGACGACCTGGCCTACGAGATGGGCTTCCGCACCGGCGACCAGATCCTCCGTTTCGACGACTACGAACCCGAGAATTTCGGCATGCTGCAGGCCGACCTCGTCCGCCGGGACGTGCGCAAGGCCACGGTCCTGCGCGGCGCCGACACGCTCGACATCTACATCGACCGCTCCCGGATCGGAGACGTGCTGAACGATCCGCTGATGTTCGACCTGGCGGTGCCCTTCGTGGTGGATTCCGTGATGACCGGCGGGCTGAACGCCGCCTCGGGCCTCAGGCGCGGCGACCGCATCGTGGCCCTGGACGGACAGGATATCGCTTACGTCCAGGATTCGCGCGAGCTGCTTGCCCGGCTGCGTTCGCAGGAGATCGCGGCCTCGGTGGTCCGCGGCGCGGACACGCTCGGCCTGCCCGTCCGGGTGGACAGCACCGGCCGCATCGGGGTCTATATGCAGATGCCCGGGATCAAGACCCGGCACTACAACCTGCTCGAAGCCATTCCCGCCGGCTGGCGGGAGGCCGGCACCTCCATCGGCGGCTACCTGGACGACCTGTCGCTGCTCGCCCGGCCCTCCACGGGCGCCTACAAGTCCGTGGGCAGCTTCATCGCCATCGGCCAGGTCTTCCCGGAGACCTGGGACTGGTACCGTTTCCTGAACATCCTCGCCCTGCTGTCCATCATGCTGGGCGTCATGAACCTCCTGCCGATCCCGGGGCTGGACGGCGGACACATCCTGTTCACCCTCTACGAGATCGTCTCCGGGCGCAAGCCCGGCGAGAAGTTCCTCGTGGCGGCCCAGATGATCGGCATGGTCCTCATCTTCGCCCTCATGTTCCTGGCCTTCGGCAACGACATCGCAAGACTCATCCACTGATATATGAAAACAAGACACCTCATTTTCGTGCTGCTGTCCGCCGTCCTGCTGCTGCCGGGCTGCAAGAGCACCAAGACCCTGCTGCCGAGTGTCAGCGGCAAGGCCGGCGAGATCATCGTCGTGATGGAGAAACCCGACTGGGAGGACAGCCTGGGCGGCGACGTACGCGACCTGCTGGCCTGCGACTGCCCCTGGCTGGCCCAGAAGGAGCCCCTCTACAACCTGGTCAACGTGGTCCCGTCCGCCTTCGTGGACCTGTTCAAGGTCCACCGCAACATCATCCTGTTCCAGGTGGGACCGCAGATCGACTCCGTCGGAATCATCTACAAGCACGATGTCTGGGCCGCGCCCCAGTGCGTGATCCAGCTGAGCGCCCCCACTTCCGCGCAGGCGTCCGAACTCCTCAAGGAGAAGGGCCCGATGATCGTCAGCTCCATCGAACAGGCCGAGCGTGACCGCGTGATCCGCAACACGCTCCGCTACGAGGAGCACGCGATCTACCCCAAGGTCGCCGAGGTGTTCGGCGGCTCGCCCCACTTCCCCAGCGGCTACAAGCTGCGCAAGATCACGGAAGACTTCGCCTGGATCGCCGACGACAAGCAGGTCTATCAGGACGTATTCATCTACCGCTACCCGGTCGAGAAAGAGCCCTTCACCCTGGAGAAGATCATCGCCCACCGCAACGCCGTCCTGCAGGACAACGTCCCGGGCATGTTCGACGGCACCTATATGACCACCAGCGAATTCTTCACCCCCACCCTCGAATACCTCAAATACCGCGGACGCGACCTTGTGCAGGTGAGAGGCATGTGGGAGGTCCAGAACGACTTCATGGGCGGGCCCTTCGTCTCCCATTCCTTCTACAGCGCGGACGGGAGCGAAATCCTCGTGGCCGAGGCCTGGGTATATGCCCCGCAGTTCGACAAGCGGCAGTACCTGCGCCAGGTCGAGTCCATCCTCTATTCCTGGGAATGGAAGAAGATGCAAGAAAAAGCAGAAAATTAGTTTGGCATATCCAAAAAAATTTCTATCTTTGCAGTCCCAAATTGGCGCATAACGCATTGGGATGAGTTTGGTGGGTTCGTATAACGGCTAGTACTCAAGATTTTCATTCTTGCAATAGGAGTTCGATTCTCCTACCCACTACCAAATATTAAAAAAAGAAAACAATGGCAAATACAGCATCTGCAAAGAAAGCCGATCGCCAGAGCGAAAGGCACAGACTGCATAATCGTTATTATGCAAAGACAACCCGCAACGCTATCCGTGACATCCGCAACACCACCGACAAGGCCACGGCCGAGGCCAACGCCCCCAAGGTCTATGCGATGATCGACAAACTCGCGAAGATCGGCCTGATCCACAAGAACAAGGCCTCCAACCTCAAGAGCGGCATTGCGGTTTACATCAACAAACTTGCTTAATCGCAGTTTTTGACGTATATTTGCATTGAAATAGCATTTCGCAGTTCATTTCCGGATGACTGCAAGTAAAACGAGAAGGGAAGGAGCGAGCGATCTGGAGATCGTGACCGACTGACCGACGAAGTTGAACGCCGCAGACGCCGGAAAGGAACAAGAAATCGGGATGTAGCGCAGTTGGCTAGCGCACTACGTTCGGGACGTAGGGGTCGTCTGTTCGAGTCAGATCATCCCGACAAGGGGAAGCGGAAACGTTTCCCCTTTTTCGTTTCATTTTGCACCTGACCAAGATGTCCAGAGCATTCTTTCTTTTCCCTTTGGCCGTGGCTCTGTCCGCCTGTATGATGACGGAGCCGCGTGCCGGCCTGCGCAAGGCCGAAACGCTCCTCCGGGAGGATCCTGACAGCTGTCTCTCCATCCTGGAGCGGATCACCCCGCAGGAGCTGCCCGGCCGGCGCCTGCAGGCAGCATACACCCTGCTCCACGCACAGGCCCAGGAGGCGGTCTTCGGCTTCATCCCGACGGAAGAGGGCGCAGAGCTCGCCGCCGCCGCGGAATACCTGGAGCAGCACGGCTCCCGGGAAGAGCGCCGGGACGTCTGGTCCTGCCTCGGGCGGGTGCAATACGACGAAGGCGCCCTCCACCGGGCCGTCGTCTCCCTGGAGAAGGCCCTGGCAGCGGCCCGGCAGCTGCATGACGAAGCCGGACGGGGGGAGATCTGTCGCCGGCTCGCCTATACCTATAACGCTTCGCTTCAGCACGTTACGGCAGCGCGGTACCTCTACGACGCCTACGAAGCATACCGGCGCGCGGGGCAGGAGGAGCAGAGCCGCAAGGTCCTGCTGGAATACGGCCAGGCCTGGTACAATTTCGAGCGCTACCAGGAGGCGGAGGACATCTTCCGGACGGTCCTGGCGGATGCGCACGCCGCCGCGGACACCCTGACGGAAGTAAGGTGCCTGCAGAGCTTCGCCGCCCTGGCTCTGGAGAAGGATCCGGCCGACCCGGGTCTCGCCCGCGACCTGCTCGGCCGCGTGACGGACGACCTGCACTATCCGCTGGGCAGCACGGATTGGGGCGTTCTCGCCTACGCGGCCGCCCTGGAGGGCCGGGACGCCGAGGCGAGACGCTGCCTGGACCGGGCACGGGCGCATATCGAGACCGTCTCCGACCGCAACCGTTTCCGCTTCCGCGAATACCAGGTCGCCGCCCGCGCAGGGCGGACGGCCGAAGCGCTGAGAGCCCTGGAGCAGGTGGCGTCCTTCGGCCACGACGAAGACGTCTCAGCGCTGCGGAGCGCCGTTTCCCTCGCCCACGAGGACTACATCCGGGGACGGGCGTCCCTGGCCGCCGAACAGCTCAAGTCCTCGCGGCGCGGCCTGGGGGGCCTCCTGCTGCTGATCCTCGCGGCGGCCAGCACGATGCTCTGGTACCTCCGAGCGCGCAAAGCGGAAGCCGACAAGATCCTCGCGCAGGAGCAGGCCGAGACGGAGCGCTACATCGGCATCGCCGAAGAACTGCAGTCGCGGCTCACCACGACGCGGCACCAGCTCAAGCAGGCCTCCAGCGGCCGCAACGAGATTCTGGAGCGGCTGTGCGAGCAGTACTACATCTTCGAAGGCACGGACAAACTGCAGAAAAACCTGCTCCGCGAGGTAAAACAGGCCGTCGAGGGCCTGAGGGACGACCCGAAGGTGCTTGCCCGGCTGGAAAGCGCCCTCGACGCCACCCACGACCAGGCCGCCGCCAAGCTCCGCGCCCAGCTTCCCAACTGCAAGGAAGAGGACGTCAAGCTATTCGTACTGGCAGCCTCCGGCTTCAGCCGCACGGCCATGGCCGCCCTGATGGACAAGGAGAAAGGCGTGGTGAACAACCGACTCTGGCGCCTCAAGGGGCGGATCGAAGGTTCTGCCGCCCCGGACAAGGAGCTGCTGCTGTCCTGCCTAGATTAATCCGCAAGTCATTGATTTACAAAGCCTTGCGAAACGCGAGATTTTTTCGCAGGAGCCACCTTCGCAAATCATTGACAATCAGACTCTTACGAAAGCGCCGCGAGATTATTTACACGCGCTGGAATTCGTCTTTTCCGCTTTGGTCTCCATAACTTTGCACCGGACCTTTAAAACACACACGAGTTATGGAAACCAAGAAAACATCCCGGGCTTCCCTCGAAAACAAGAGAGCCCTTTTTCTGGAAACCGGCCTCATCGCCGCCCTGCTCCTGACCATCGGAGCCTTCTCTTTCAGCACACCCGGCCGGAAGGCGCCCGTCCTGCTGGCCACCGCCCAGGACGTGGGCGAATCGGAGATCATCCCGATCACCCGCGAGACACCGCCCGAGCCGCCCGCCGCCCCCAGCATCCCGGTCTTCTCCGAAGTGCTGGAGATCGTGGATGATGACATTCAGACCCAGGACGTCATCCTCTTTGACGACACGGACATCGACGTGCCGATCTATGACTACCGGGAAGACCCGGTGGAGGACACCGTCGAGGAGGAGGACATCCCCTTCGTCCTGGTGGAGCAGAAGCCCACCTTCCAGGGCGGCGACGCCAACCGTTTCAGCCGCTGGATCGCCGAACACGTCGTGTATCCGGAAGTGGCCCGGGAGACGGGCATCGCGGGCCGCGTGATCATCCAGTTCACGGTACGGAAAGACGGCAGCGTCGGGGATATCCAGCTGCTGCGGGGCGTGGACCCGATCCTGGACCGGGAAGCCATGCGCGTCGTCGCCAGTTCCCCGCGCTGGGAGCCGGGCAGGCAGCGCGACCGGGCCGTCAACGTTACCTACCAGTTCCCGGTCATCTTTGATTTGCGGTAAACCATCTTTTCACTATCTTTGCAGCCAGATCGCGGTGAGCCGCAGTTGCGGCTCCAAAAGGGAATCCGGTGCAAAGCCGGAGCTGTGCCCGCAGCGGTAAGCCACGCTTGGTTTCCGGCCATCTGAAGCCATTGTCCTTCGGGATGAGAAGGCGGCCGGAAAGTGGCGAGCCCGAAGACCTGCCGCGCTCGAGTCAATCCGGAGGCCCGGGGCCAGGCCGCCACTATGGCGCAAAGATTATGTTTTTAACTTCCCTACTGATTGCGGCGGGTCTGCTGGTGGCAGAGACGCCGGACACCCTGCAGGCCGTGACCATCGTGGCCGACAAGGGGGTCGTCGTGTCCAGGACGGACACGGTTTCCTTTAAGCATTACACCACAGCCGCGGAAGCGCTCCTGCGCGTTCCCGGGCTCGGGATCAGCGACTACGGCGGCCTGGCCGGCCTGAAAGGCGTGAGCCTGCGCGGCCTGGGCACCGCCCACACGGACATCTACCTGGACGGCGTGCGCGTGAGCAATTTCCAGAGCGGCCAGAACGACCTCGGCATGCTCCCGCTGGAGACCCTGGGCAGCGCCGTGGTGGATTATGCACAGAATTCCCTCTCCTTCCGGACGGCACGGCCGGTCTTCGGCAGCAGCCCCTTCGCCGGCCGCGTCGGCCTGCAGGCCGGTTCCTTCGGCACCTGGATCCCCTCCGTGCGCTTTGACGTGAAGGCCTCCGAGCGCGTGGCCCTGAGCGCCCACGCCGCCGGCCTCTTCACGAAAGGCGACTTCCCCTACGGGGATGCCGGGGCGCGGCGCACGGGCAACGACCTCCGGCAGATCCGCGCCGGCTACGACGCCTTCGGCAACCTGACCGGAGGCGAATGGCACATCAAGTCCTACCTCAACGCCTCCGACCGCGGCACGCCCGGATCGCTCTCCTGGCCGTCCGA
>CAMHIP010000018.1 GCA_946185205.1 uncultured Bacteroidales bacterium
GCTCATACGCTCGCGGAAGCCGTGCTTGTTGACACGCTTGCGGTTGGAGGGTTGATAAGTCCTTTTCATATCTTCTATTTTTAATTTTCAGAAATGGGACGGCAAAGGTAATCTTTTCCGATTTCAATTACAAATTTTTCTGCAAAATATTTATCTTCCAGCCACTCATCCACCCGCCAGGTCCGGATTTTTCCGGGGTCCACGCGGCATTTGCGGACCAGCTCGGCGATCTCCGCATTGACGTCTCCGCCCTTCAGGCAGAGGATGCTGCGGCGGAATTTCCCCTTCACCCACGGATAGAAGTTGTCCAGCGACGTGACCGCGCGGGACACCACCCAGTCGAAGGTCTCCGGCAGGGATTCGGCGCGGGCGTTGACGCAGCGGACGTTCTGCAGTCCGAGCCCTTCGGCGACCGCCTGCGCCACCCGCACCTTCTTGCCGATGGAGTCGCAGAGGGTGAACCGCGCCGCCGGGAACTCCGCGGCGAGCGGGATGCCCGGGAAGCCGCCGCCCGTCCCGACGTCCAGGACCGCTGCCCCGTCGAAACCGCCGGGGCAGAAACGGTTGAGATACTCGGAAATGGCGAGCGAATGCAGGATGTGGTGCTCATACAGGCAGTCGATGTCCTTGCGGGACACGACATTGATCCGCTCGTTCCACTCGCGGTAGAGGGCGATCATCGCTTCGTATTCTTCCTTGGTTTTCATGCTGGCGCAAAGATACGAATTTCCATATTTTTTCGTAATTTTCGCTTTTGAAATGACGGTCTGGGCGATCATATTCCTTTTCCTGATCGTGACGGCGGCGAGCTTCACGCAGCGCGTCACGGGCTTCGGATTCGGCATCGTGGTCATGACGGTGCTTCCCTACCTGCTGCCGTCTTTCGGCGAGGCGACGGCCCTGTCGGGCCTGCTGGCCATCTTCACCTCGCTCATCCCCGCCATCCGGATGCGCCGTTTCCTGCCCTGGCACAAGCTGTGGGTCATCCTGCTGACCTTCCTGGTGATTTCCTGGGGAGCCGTGCAGCTGGTGGCCCAGGTGGACAGCCGCCTGCTCAAGCACATCCTGGGCGGGGTGCTGATCGCCGTCAGCCTCTATTTCATGTTCCTCAACGGCCGGATCCGCCTGCGGCCGACCGTGCCGGTGCAGCTCGGAATGGGTTCGCTCTCCGGGCTGATGGGCGGCCTGTTCGCGATGCAGGGGCCGCCCGCCGTGATCTATTTCCTGGGCTGTTCGGACGGCAAGGGAGAGTATCTCGCCCTCACGCAATGGTATTTCCTGATCGGCAACGCGGCGATGTCCCTCTTCCGGGCGGGCAGCGGCCTGGTGACGCCCGTCGTGCTGCAGATGTGGGCCTTCGCCCTGCCCGGGGTGTTCCTGGGGCTGTGGCTGGGCGCGCGGGTGTATGCCCGCCTGCACGCAGACGTCCTCAGGAAAGTGGTCTATGCGTTCCTGGCGGTCGCCGGACTGGCGGCGCTGCTGGCCTGAGGCGTCCGCTTTGCCGAATTATTGTTATCTTTGCATCCGTTATGATGCTACCTCTGATCCAAAAATCCCCCATTTCCGAGGAGGAAATCATCAACCGGGCCGATTCGGCCAAGGTGGCCTGGCAGCAGTTCACGGAAATGCTGGCCGCCGATCCCGGCACCGCCCTGCAGCACCTCGGGCGCCAGGCCATCCAGTTCGGACTCAAGGTGCTGGCCGCCCTGGTCATCTACATCATCGGCGCCTGGCTCATCAAGCGTGTCAAGAAGGGTTTGCAACGGATGTTCGCGCGCCGGCAGACGGACAAGGCGATGGCCTCGTTCATCACCAGCTTCACTTCCATCGCCCTGAATATCGTCCTCATCGTGCTGATCATCGGCACGCTCGGCGTCAACACCACCTCCCTGGCCGCCCTGCTGGCCGCGGGCGGCATGGCCATCGGCATGGCCCTCAGCGGCACGCTGCAGAACTTCGCCGGCGGCCTGATGATCATGGCTTTCAAGCCCTTCAAGGCGGGCGACTACATCGAGGCGCTCGGCTACGCCGGCGTGGTCTCGGAAGTGACCATCGTCGGCACGCACCTCACCACCATCGACAACCGCAAGGTCATCCTGCCCAACGGCGCGCTGTCCGGCGGCAACATCGTCAACTACAGCAGCTTCCCGCTGCGCCGCATCGACCTGCCCGTGAGCGTGGAATACGGCACGGACGCGGCGGCCTGCAAGGAGGCGCTCCTGCGGATCATCCGCGAAGACGGCCGCATCCTCGACGCCTCGGCGCCCGGCGCCGCCGATCCTTTCGTGGCCGTGCAGAAACTGGATTCCAGCTCCGTCAATTTCATCGTGCGCGTGTGGGTGAAGGGAAGCGACTACTGGGGTGCCTGGTTCGACCTCAACGAACGCATCTACACGGAGTTGCCCCAGGCCGGCATCCGATTCCCCTTCCCGCAGCTGGACGTGCACCTGCGCACCATGGGGAAATAGTCCCCGTTTCGTTCAAGAATAGACGCCGTTTCGGCCATTCTGCCCGCAGAGAGCTGAAAGATTCCGGATTTTTCGTATATTAGCGGAAACCAATTGACCACTGAAATGCGATTATTGCTAAAATCTGCCCTCCTGGCGGGCCTGGCCCTGATGGCCGCCCTGCCGCTGTCCGCCCAGATCGGGCGCCGTTTCCCTTCGGAAAGAAAAGTCATCAAGGACCCCAGGACCGGGGTGGAACTCGTCTTCCTGACCAGCCAGCAGGGCAAGGGCGATTCCAAGATCTACCAGACCCACAATCAGTGGACCTCCGACGGCAAGTGGGTGATCTTCCGCTCCAACCGCGTCCCGGGCGAAGCGATGGCCGTCAATGAGGAGACCGGCGTGATGGTGCAGGTGACGGAGGGCGGCTACAGCGGCATGCTGTGCGTGGCCCGCCATTCGATGCACCTCTACATCCAGCGCTCCGCCATGACCGAGGCGCAGAAAGCCGAACAGCAGGCGCTTTACCAGCGCCGCCGCGCCGGAGAGCAGGTGGACATCCCACGCTACGACTGGCAGGTCGTGGAGATTGACCTGGCGAAGCTGTTCAAGGATTCCGAGGCGGGACGCCTCAAGAAGAAAGAAGCCTATGAGCGGATCTGCGGCATCATTCCTGCCGAGATGTGCTCCGAGGGCGACATGGCCCTGGACGGCAGCGAGGAACTGGCCTACTTCCGCCTGGACAAGGAATTCGCCCGCAAATATCCCATCGCGGAGCAGATCGCGCCCAATTTCGGCCCCCGCAACATGGGCGCCGGCCCGGGCGGCATCGGCAAGATCGACCTCCGCACGGGCAAGTGCGAGCCCGTGGTGGCCGTCCACTTCAAGGTGGGCCACATCCAGGGCAATCCCTGGCATCCCGGCGAGGTGATCTTCTGCTGGGAGACGGGCGGCAAGGCCCCGCAGCGCACCTGGATGGTCAACGCCGACGGCAGCGACCTGCGCCCCATCTACCGGGAGACGGAGTATGACTGGGTGACCCACGAGGCCGTGATCAGCGAGGACGAACTCGTGATCGCCATCCTGGGGCACCGCAAGATCGCCGAGGGCGCCCGCAATATGGACACCACGAAGGACTGGGGTCCTTCCGGCACGAAAGAATACGCCACCGGCATGGCCGTGGTCAACATGCGCACGCGCGAACTGACCCTGGAGGGCCAGGTGGACGGCGACAGCTTCTGGCACGTCGCCGGTTCGTCGGACGGCCATTGGGTGGCCGGCGACGACTTCGCCCGCGAGCTCTGGCTCGTCGACCGCCACACCAAGGAGCGCATCCTGCTGACCGCCGGCCACAAGACCACGGCGGCCGACCACGTGCACCCGACCTTCAAGCCGGACGGGACGGAAATCGAAATCCAGTCCGCCATGCTCTCCGAGGACGGCCGCTCGATGAACATCTGCATCGTCCGGATCCCGCAGGAACTCCTCGACCGTTACAAGAAATAAATCATCTTCCATCATGAAATATCCGATCCATCTCCTTGCCGCCGCCTGCCTCGTACTGGCGGCCGCCTGCACCCCCAAGCAACCGGCCGGTGAGCCGGAAGTCGTCCAGAATGATTCCAACACGCCCCTGCACCTGCTGCAGCCCGACTACAAGATTCCGTACGGCGTGCCCACCAAAGAATCCGTCAAGGCCGAGCTGGACCGCATCCTGAAATTCGTGGACGCCGAGACGCCCTGGCAGCCCGGCGAGGACGGGGAGATTCCCCGCGGCGCCTTCCGCCTGACCAGCTATGAGTGGGGCGTAACCTATGCCGCCATGCTCGCCGCCGCCTCCAGCACAGGCGACAAGGCCTACAGCGACTACGTCTATAACCGCCACAAACTGCTCGCCGAACAGGCCGAGGAGTACCGCGCGAGCGGCGGCAAGCCCGCCCACAAGCTCAGCGTGGTGATGACCCCGCACGCCCTGGACGACTGCGGCGCCGTGTGCGTGTCCATGATCAAGAACCAGGTCGCCCATCCGGAATTGAACCTCCGTCCGCTGATCGACCTCTACGCCGACTACATCATGAACAAGGAGTTCCGCCTGAAGGACGGGACCCTCGCCCGCAACCGGCCGCAGCTCAATACCGTGTGGCTGGATGACATGTTCATGGGCATCCCGGCCCTGGCCTGGTACGGCAAGCTGACCGGCGACAAGAAGTATTTCGACGAAGCCGTCCGCCAGATCCGCCTCTTCAAGGAGAAGATGTGGGTCCCGGAGAAGAACCTCTTCCGCCACGGCTGGGTGGAGGCGATGGACGAGCATCCCGCCTACCACTGGGGCCGCGCCAACGGCTGGGCCATCCTGACGATGTGCGATGTGCTGGACGCCCTGCCGCAGAACCATCCGGGCCGCGCCGAGGTCCTCGACCTCTACCGCAAGCACGTCAAGGGTCTCGCCGCCCTGCAGAGCAGCGAGGGCTTCTGGCACCAGCTGCTCGACCGCAACGACTCCTACCTCGAGTCCTCCGCCACGGCCATCTATGCCTACTGCTTCGCCCACGGCATCTGCGAGGGCTGGCTCCATCCGCTGGAGTACGGTCCCGCCGCGCTCCTGGCCTGGGACGCCATGACCACGGTCATCGATGAGAAGGGCATGGTGAACGGCACCTGCGTAGGCACCGGCATGGCCTTCGACCCGGCCTTCTACTACTACCGCCCGGTCAGCCCCTACGCCGCCCACGCCTACGGCCCGGCCATCTTCGCCGGCGCGGAAGTCATCCGCCTGCTGGGCAAATACCACCCGCGCATGAACGACAGCGCCATCCAGTTCTACTACGAGGACTATTCTGACAAGGGCCCCATCTTCAGCATTGGCAAATAGTTGACCATGAAGAGATTGACCATCCTATGCCTTGCCCTGCTGACCGCAGGGCAGGCGCTTTTTGCCCAGGGGCACTCCTGGGAGGGCATCCACCGCGTGCCGCTCACCGAGGCGGCCGCACAGTTTGCCGAGCCCCCGGCGGAATTCGTCAGCCACGTGATCTGGGGCTGGGAGGGCCCGATGGACATCAAGACCATCCGCCACGACCTCGACTCCATCAAGACCAAGGGCTTCCGCGCCGTCATCTTCGAGGCGGGCTACCGCCTGCCCTATGAGTATCTGTCCGAAGACTGGTTCAAGGCCATCCGCACCGGCGTGATGGAGGCCAAGAAACGCGGCCTCAAGGTCTGGCTCATCGACGAAGGCAAGTACCCCAGCGGCTTCGCCGGGGGCAAATTCACCCGCGAGCGGCCCGACCTGCGGATGAAGGCCGTCGTGCCCGTTGACACCCTGCATGTGGCCGCCGGACAGCGGCTGGAGGGCTTCGCCGTCACGCCGAAGGCGTTGAGCGCCGTGGCCGTGAGCCGCTCCGGCGCCCCCAACCGCAGCGTGGAGATCCGGGACGGCAAGATCAGTTTCGCCGCCGGCTCAGACAGCTGGGACATCCTGCTGGCCGGCACGGACTACCGCACCGGGCAGACCCGCGCCGTCAACAACCCGACGGGCGGCAAGGACACTTCCAACTCCATCTGCGACTACCTCAGCCCGGAAGCCGTGCGGCAGTTCATCGACTGGACGCACGAGCAGTACAAGAAATACATCGGCAAGGAATTCGGGAAGACCGTGCTCGGATTCCGGGGCGACGAACCCGACTTCGCCTACACGCCCTGGACCCCGAAGATGGTGGAAGAGTTCAAGGCCCGCAAGGGCTACGACCCCACGCCCTGGCTCGCCAGCCTGCTGACGCGCACGCAGACCGTGCGCGAGCGCCGCTTCCGCGCCGACTATTGGGACGTGTGGTCGGAGCTGTTCGCCACCAACTTCTTCCAGCAGCAGGCCGAATGGTGCGCCGAGAACGGCCTGGCGCACATCACCCACCTCAACAACGACCACAACATGCCGGTCTGCATCCGCGCCGAGGGCAATTTCTTCCGCGACCTCAGCCGTGTGCAGGTGCCGGGCGTCGATGCCATCTGGAACCAGATCTGGCCGGAGACGGTCAACGACTACCCCAAGTTCGCCTCCAGCGTCTCGCATGCCTACGGCAAGCCGCGCGCCTTCAGCGAGAGCTTTGCGGCCTACAACACCCCGCCCACCATCCCGACCGCCAAGTATGCCGTCGATTACCAGGTGGTACGCGGCATCAACTTCTTTGAATTCATGTTCTGGATGGCCGGCTCGGAGCGTCCCAACTGGATGACCGACCCGCGGATGAAAGGGCTGAACGACTACACCAACCGCGCCACCTACCTGATGGCGCTCGGCGAGCCGGGCGCCCGCATCGGCGTCTATTACCCCACCTCCACGTTCTGGCTGAACAACCAGGCGGTCAATCCCGACCTCGTGCAGATTGCGCAGCTGCTGCTCAAGCACCAGCGTGACTTCGACTGGCTGGACGACGACGCCTTCGGCGAGGCGCTCACCCTCGGGGACGGCTCCTTCGAGAACCGCAGCGGACAGCGTTATGAGACGATCATCATCCCGTCAGCCGACGTGCTCACCGAAGCGGCGTTCGAGCGCATCCGCAGTTTCGCCGCCGCCGGCGGCAAGGTCCTCTTCTGGGGGCGCAAGCCCACGATGCTGGCCGGCCGCAGTTTCATGGATCCCCGGCCGTTGCCCGACACGCCCGACTGGCTGGAAGAGCCGTCGGTGAGCTGGACCGGGACGGTGGAGGCCGCGATGCCCGCACCCGAAATGCGCATCCTGCCTGACCCGAAGGCCGCCCCGGCGCCCCGCAATGCCCGCGACCGGGGGCCCGTGGAGGAGCCCGCCACCTTCGCCGTACGCTATATGCGCCGTGTCCTGCCGGACGGCGTGGTCTATTTCCTCTTCAACGAAGGGGAGAAAGATGCGGCGTTCGAGGCCGAGTTCGATGCCGCCGGGACCGTGCAGGAATGGGATGCGATGAGCGGCGAAATCCGCACCGTCCCCGCCGCGACCGCGGACGGCAAGGTACGGCTCTCCCTCAAGCTCGCCCATTGGGAGAGCAAAATCATCTCCATTTCGCTTTAAGCTGATTATCAGCTATCGCAAGAATCCTTCCGCGACCTGCCGCCCGGCTTCTTCCAGCTTCGCGGGCGAGCCGATGTCGATCAGATTCAGGTCCGGAGCCACGATGCCCCGGATCCTGTGCGTGGCGGCCTGCTGCAGGTAGAAGTCGATGATGGAGAACTTCTCCGGCCAGCCGGCCATCAACTCCAGGACCGCGTCGGAGAGGATATGGATGCCGCAGAAGGAATAGCGGCGGTACCGGGACGGATCGAAGTCCGGCAGGAACGGGCTCTTGACCTCGCCCGTGCGGACATGGGTCCAGCCCACGAGGCACATCTCGTCGTCGAAGAGCAGGTAGCGGTCGGCCGGTGCGTCGATGAGCAGGAGCGTGGCGAGCGCGGACGGATCGTCCTGCCGCAGGAACCAGCGCACGTCCAGGTCGCTGAGGATATCGACATTGTGTACGAGGAAACGGTCTCCCGCGAGCAGCGGCGCGGCATGCCGGATGCCGCCGCCCGTCTCCAGCGGCTCCGCGCTCTCGCGCGAAATGTGTACGGTCACGCCGAAATCGTGCTCCGCAAGGAAGCGTTCGATCTGATCCGCGAAATGGTGTACATTGACCACGAATTCGCCGATCCCCGCGTCGCGCAGCTTGCACAGCACGCGCTGGAGCATCGGCACACCCCCCACGGGGACGAGCGCCTTGGGCATCGTGTCCGTGAGCGGACGGAGCCGGGTCCCGAGCCCGGCGGCAAAGATCATCGCTTTCATAGGGCCACCTCCACGCCGGGCAGCAGCGTCCGGCCGTCCCATTCGGAAGCGAGGCGCTGCAGCAGTTCTGTCAGATAAGGATAGCGCGCGAAAGGCTCCGCCGTCAGTTCCCGGAAACAGCCCAGGACCGTCGGGATGCAGTCCAGGAAGAGCTGCTTGCGCTCCACCAGGCCGCGCAGGCCGTAGGCCCCGGTCTCCTGCAGCAGGCGCACGAGCGTCAGCAGGCGGTATTTCTCATAAAACACCTTTTCGTCCACCGGCCGGAAAGCATCCAGGGCGCGGAGATAGACGCCCTCCAGCTCCCTGCGGAGGGACGCGCTGAAGTGCGTGCCGGCGTTCCAGAGGAAGGAGGCGAGGTCGTACTGCACCGGGCCGCGCCGTCCGCCCTGGAAGTCGATGAAGCAGGGCTCCCCGTCCCTGATCATCACGTTGCGCGCCTGGAAGTCGCGGTACATGAAGGTGTCGCCTTCGAAGTCCAGGGCGTCCGCGCGCAGGCGGTCGAAGTCGTCCTGGAGGCGGATCTCATTGAATTCCAGCCCTGTGAGCTTGAGGAAATCGTATTTGAAATAATTGAGGTCGAAATCGATCATCCGGGCGTTGAATTCCCGGTCGGGGAAACAGACGTCCCAGTCGAAGCCCCCGCCCACCTTGAACTGCACGGCGGGCAGCAGCGCTATCGTGTCGTGCAGCCAGTCCCGCTGCTCCTGCGTGAAGGAGCCGTCCGCCAGGGCGGGCTTCAGGAGCTCGAACAACTGCCCCTCGCCCAGGTCCTCCTGCAGGTAGGCCATCCCGTCCGCCGAGACGGCGTACACCGCCGGGGCGTGGAGGCCGTGGGCGCAGAACTGCGCGTCGAGGGCGAGGAAGGCGCGGTTCTCGGCGGGGTTGGTGCCGATGCAGCCGATCACGGTGCCGCCTTCCCCGGTCATCCGGTAATACTTGCGGGCGCTGCCCGACAGGGGCAGCAGGTCGGAGCGGTCCGGCGCGCAGCCGGACCATTCCTGATAGAGTCGGGTGAGTCTTTCCATATTCACCTACGAATTTACTCACTTTTTGCGATTCCCCCAAAAGTCCTTAAATTTGCAGGTTGTCAATGAATCTGCTCGCGCGCATAGCTTTTCCCGTGGCCGTGACGGCATTTGCCGCCGCGGGTGCGCTTGACTTCGGTCATGCGCCAGTCCGGGCGCTGGTGCTGGAAGAAACGGCCTTGGCGTCGGAGTCTTCCAGACGGGCGGACGGAAATTATTTTTCGGACAAGTTTGCCGAAAAACCAATTTCCGCTCCGCTGTCCGACGCCGTCGCTGCACTGGCGCAGGACACGGTGGTCTATCCCGTGGCGGGCTATAAGCTGCGCCGGACGCTCTCGCTGGAGGAGATCACGGTGCGCGATACCTCCGGCGGCCCGGACGAGCCCCTGGACTCGATGGTCGTCGCCACCGACACCGTGGTGCGCCTGAGCCCGCGCGACTCGCTCAAGGCCCTGCTGGACTCCACCCTCTGGGACAAGCTCGACTCCATCTACCTGGCCGACTCCACGGCCAAGGCCAAGGCCGCCTTCGAGGCCTGGTACGCCGGCCTGTCACGCCAGGAGCGCAAGAAATACGACATGGAGCAGAAGGCCAAGATCATGCTGGCGCGCACCGACTCCCTCAAGAAGGTCAAGGAGGAGCGGCAGAACATCCGCGACAGCATCGCCGAGACCACGCCCCGCATCCTGGAGACCTACGCCCTGCCGGATTCGCTCTACTACAAGCGTCTTCTCGCTTGGACGCGCGACCCGGATTTCGGCCGGATGAGCCCGTATGTGCCGGACACGACCTACAATTACCGTTTCCACGACTATCCCTTCCAGCGCAGCGACGTCAACGCCACCTGGCTGGGCGTGGCCGGATCGCCGGTCCAGCACTACGACTGGTTCCAGCGCCGCAGCGACGAAGGCGTCGATTTCTATGACGCCCAGGAGACCTGGAGCTACTCGCACCGCACCGTGCCGCACTTCAACACCAAGGTCCCCTACACCGAACTGGCCTACTTCGGCACCCTGTTCGCCAAGGAAGCCAAGGAGTCGGACAACCTCCACCTCTTCACCACGCAGAACATCACGCCGGCCTTCAATTTCTCCCTGCTCTACGACCGCTACGGCGGCGGGGGCATCCTCGAGAACGAGCAGACCGTCAACAAGACCACGGTGGTCCAGGCCAACTACCTCGGCAAGCGCTACACGATGCACGCCGGCTACATCTATAACATGGTGTCCCGGCAGGAGAACGGCGGCATGCGGGACATCAGCTGGATCCGGGACACGACCGTCGATTCGCGCGACATCCGGACAACCCTCGCTTCAGCCAAGTCCAAGATCAAGAAAAACACCGTCTTCCTGGACCAGCAGCTGCGCATCCCGTTCACCTTCATCAGCAAGATGCGGGCGCGCCGCGACAGCACGTTCCACTTCAACGCCGACTCGCTGGACCGCGACGTGACCACCGCCTTCATCGGCCACAGCAGCGAGTTCTCCACCTACACCCGCAAATACACCGACGCCATCAGCGACGAATACGGCTCCGCCTTCTACCGCGACGTCTTCCGCTACGGCAACGCCAGCGCCGACTCCCTGCGCGTGATGCTGCTGGACAACAAGGTCTATATCCGCCTGCAGCCCTGGTCGAGCGAGGGCGTGGTCTCACGCCTGGACGTGGGCGTGGGCGACCGCCTGCGCCATTACTTCGACAGCACCACGGTGCGCCCGACGACGCGGGCCCAGAACTCCGTGTATGTCTATGCCGGGGCGGAAGGGCAGCTGCTGGGCAGCGCCTGGTGGGACGCCAAGGCCCGGTTCACGATGATCGGGCATGACGCCGGCGACCTGGCCGTCTCGGCCAACGCCGGCCTGCGTTTCTTCCCGTTCCGGCGGGCGCGCAAGAGCCCGCTGAGCGTCACCGCCCACTTCGAGACCACCCTCGAAGAGCCGACCTGGTACCAGCAGCACCTCAACCTCAACCACTTCAGCTGGGACAACGAATTCGGCAAGATCTCCACGACCCGGCTGCAGGGCCACGTGGACATTCCCTACTGGCGCCTGTCCGCCGACGTGGGCTACGCCCTGCTGGGCGGCAACCTCTACTACGACACCCAGGGCATCATCCGGCAGAATACCACGGCGATGAGCGTGCTCTCAGCCTCGCTGCGCAAGGAATTCAAGTTCGGTCCCGTGCACCTTGACCACCGGGCCCTCTTCCAGCTGTCCTCCAACCCGGAAGTCCTGCCGCTGCCGGCAGTCGCCCTCAACCTGCGCTACTACCTCGAATTCGTGGTCCAGCGCAACGAGCGGCGCCAGAACGTGATGACCATGCAGATCGGCGCCGACGCCTACTACAACACGCCCTGGTACTCCCCTGCGTGGAACCCGAACCTGGGCGTCTTCCACAACCAGACGGACCGGCTCTACACCAACGGCCCGTGGTTCGACATCTTCATCAACGTGCAGTGGAAGCGTGCCTGCGTCTTCATCAAATACCAGAACGCCGGCATGGGCTGGCCGCTGCTGCATCCCGACTATTTCAGCGCCGACCGCTACATCGTCACGCAGAACGGCATGGACGGCCTGAAATTCGGCGTCTTCTGGCCGTTCTACACGCAGCCGGGCGGACGCAGCGGACATTCCCACGGCGCTTCTTCCTCCTCCTCCCGGGGCCCGGGAGGCAACCGGAGCATTTCCCGCTAGCCCCATGCGCCGCTACGAACGCATCGCCCTGACCGTCACGCTGGCCCTCATCGCAGCGACCGGCATCGCCCTTATGAGCGGCGACGCCCCGAAGCCGCGTGTGAAGCCGGGCCACATCCGCGGCATCCTGGAGCTCGCCCCGCTCGCCGACACGTCCAGGGCCCTGGTCATCGGCTACCATTACCACCTGCTGCAGCGCTTCGCGGAAGCCAACGGTCAGACCATCGACATCCGGCTCACCGGCCGCGACCGCAGCTATCTGGACTCCCTGCGCTCCGGAGCCGTCGATATCGTGGTGGTGCCCTTCGACGACAGTCTGGCCGTGGACAGCGTGCTCGTATCCCTGCCCGTGGACAGTCTGAGCGTGTGGCTGATGCGCCACGACGATCAGGCCGGAATGCAGGAACTCAACGACTGGATCGCTGCCTGGCACGCCTCGGACGACTACCTCCCCACGCGGGAGATCTTCCTCAAGCGCTTCAACGCCTTCCGCAGCGGGCCGCGGAAGCAGATCAGTCCCTACGACTCGCTCATCCGCGCCCACGCCGACACGCTCGGCTGGGACTGGCACCTGCTCGCGGCCATCATGTATTCGGAATCCCGTTTCCACATCGAGGCCCGCTCTCCGCGCGGGGCCGCCGGACTGATGCAGATGATGCCCAAGACCGCAGCGCGCTACGGCGTCACGGATCCGCTGGATCCGGAGCAGAGTATCGCCGCAGGCGCCCAGTCCCTGAGCAATCTCATCAAGCGCTATTCCAACGTAGCGGCCGACAGGGCCGAGCAATACAAATACGCCCTGGCCGCCTACAATGCCGGCATCGGACGCATCGACGACTGCATCAGCCTGGCCCGCTACCTGGGCGTGGATCCTTCTTATTGGGACAACATCGTGAATCAGGTGCTCCCGCTGATGGCGGACGAGAACATCCAGGAGACGGGGGCCGTCAAGCTGGGGCCCTTCAAGGGAGAGGAAACCGGCCGCTATGTGGACCGCATCACCGCGGTGTACGACCGGCTGCGCGTGATTTGCCCCTGAGCCGCTCCACCAGCGGATCGGTCAGGCGCATCAGCATGCCGGGCAGCACCGCGAGCAGGAGCGTCCCAATACCGATGACGATGCCCTCCGTACGCGCCAGCAGGACATCGCCCAGTCCCGTCCAGGCCCCCGCACCGAAAGGATTGGAGAAAAAGAACCAGGCCAGCGCGGCCGACACCACCACGACCAGCGTGTCCATCACCACCTTGACCGGGCCGAAGGGCTTGCGGAGGACCTTGGAGAACGCCGCCACCGTCATCTCCGCGGAGAGCATCCAGGCATTGGCCGCCACTTCGATGCTCACGCCGAAGGCGGTCACCACGGCGGAGAGGGCCGTCAGGCCGAGCCGGGCGGCAAAAGTGCCGGGATGCAGCCACGACAGGGCCCACAGGCAGCCGTCGATCATGTAGCCGAACAGCGCCGATGCCGGGATCTGCATCAGGTGCCGGGCCTGGAAATCCCTGCGCAGCAGGACCACCTGCAGCAGCACATAACCCAGGTTGATCAGCAGGGTGAAGGTGCCGACCGACAGGACCGGCCACTCCAGGTTCAGCACATAGGCCGGGCAGGACAGCGGCGAAGTCCCCAGGTTGGAGATGATGGACAGCGCGATGCCCAGCGCCACGAACACCAGTCCCACCGTGGCCACGGTGTAACGCCGGAGGATATCTTTCACTTTCGCAGTCATAATCTGCAAATATCGCATTTTTTCGATTATCTTTGTGGGTTGGTTAGATAGATTTTACTCATTAATTCCGATATGAAAAAGTTTTTTTTAATCATGATTCCTGTGATGATGCTGGCGGCCTGCCAGCCCAAGGAAACGAAAGCGCCGGCCCTGGATCCGACCGACATGGACCTCAGCGTGAAGCCCGGCGATGATTTCTTCCTCTATGCCAACGGCGGCTGGATGCAGAAGAATCCCCTCAAGCCTGAATATGCCCGTTTCGGCTCCTTCGACGTGCTGCGCGAGCGCAACGTCGAGGACCTCAACGCCCTGTTCTCCGAGATGACGACGATGAACCCGGAGCCCGGCACGATCGACCAGAAGATCGTCGATCTGTACAAGCAGGGCCTCGATTCGACCCGCCTCAACGCGGAAGGCGCCGCCCCGCTCAAGAAGTACCTCGACGAGCTGTATGCAGTCGCTGACAAGAAAGCGCTCGCCGCGCACCTCGGCAAACTCAACCTCGTCGGCGAAGGCGGTTTCTTCGGCGGCGGCGTGGAAGCCGACCTGATGGATAGCAAGAACCAGATCTTCTACCTGGGCCAGGGCGGCCTCGGGATGGGCGACCGCGACTACTACGTGGATCCGGCCAACGCCGCGCTGCGCAAGGGCTATGAGGAGATGCTCTGCAAGCTCTTCGCCCTCGCCGGCCTGGACAAGCCCGAGCAGCGTGCCGCCAACGCCGCCGGCATCGAGGACAAGCTCGCCGCCTTCAGCTGGACCAGCGTCCAGAACCGCGACGTCGAGAAACTCTACAACCCGATGAACTCCGCGCAGATCTACAAGGCCTATCCGGGCTTCGATTTCAAGGGCTTCGCCCAGGCCATGGGCCTGCCCGAGATGGACAAGATCATCGTGGAGCAGCCGTCCTACTTCCAGGGCTTCAGCAAGCTCTTCAAGGACAGCCCGCTGGAGGTCCTCAAGGACTACCTGGCCGCCCAGCTGATCAGCGGCGCCACCGGGGCCCTGTCGGACGACTTCTACAAGGCCTCCTTCGACTTCTTCAGCACCCAGATGAGCGGCGTGACCGAGCAGCGTCCCCGCTGGAAGCGTGCGATGAGCGTGCCCAACAGCATCCTCGGCGAGGCCGTCGGCCAGATGTACGTGGCCAAGTTCTTCCCCGAGTCCTCCAAGCAGAAGATGCTCGAACTCGTCAAGAACCTGCAGGTCTCCCTGGGCCAGCACATTGACTCTCTGGAGTGGATGTCCGACGCCACCAAGGCCCGCGCCCGCGAGAAACTCGCCGCCTTCACCGTCAAGATCGGCTATCCCGACAAGTGGAAGGACTACAGCACCCTGAAGGTCGATCCGCAGCTGAGCTACTACGAGAACCTGCGCGCCGCCAGCGCCTGGTACGTCCAGGACAACCTCTCCAAACTCGGCAAGCCCACGGATCCGACCGAGTGGGGCATGACTCCGCAGACGGTCAACGCCTACTACAACCCGACGACCAACGAGATCTGCTTCCCGGCCGGCATCCTGCAGCCGCCTTTCTTCAACCCTGAGGCGGACGACGCCGTCAACTACGGCGCCATCGGCGTGGTGATCGGCCACGAGATGACCCACGGCTTTGACGATCAGGGCAGTCTGTTCGACAAGGACGGCAACATGAACAACTGGTGGACCGACGAGGACCGTGCCGCCTTCGTGGAGAAGACGCACGTGCTCGCCGACCAGTTCAGCGCCGTGGAGATCGTGCCCGGCCTGATGGCCAACGGCGAACTCACCCTCGGCGAGAACATCGCCGACCACGGCGGCGTGAGCGTGGCCTGGACGGCCCTGCACAACGCCCTCGGCGACAAGGTGCCCGCCCCGATCGACGGTTTCACCGCCGACCAGCGCTTCTTCCTCGGCTATGCCCGCGTGTGGGCGCAGAACATCACCGACGAGGAAAAGGCCCGCCTGACCAAGCTCGACGTGCACTCGCTGGGCAACAACCGCGTCAACGTGACCCTGCGCAACTTCGGCTACTTCTTCGATGCTTTCGGCATCAAGGAAGGCGATCCGATGTGGCGTCCGGAGGCCGAGCGCGTCCACATTTGGTAATCGTATGCAGGCCGGCGGCTTCATAGCCCGGCGCCTGCGCATGGGAGACAAGATGGCGGTCACGGCGATCGCCATCTCCTTCTTTGTCATCATCCTGGCCGTCGCCATCTCCGCGGGGTTCCGCCGCGAGATCCGCGGCGGCGTCTCGGCCGTCACGGGCGACGTCCTGCTGACCGGCCCCTCCGCCGACCTGACCGGCGCCGCCGACCCCGTCCGCACCCCCTCCTGCCTGAAGGACCTGGAGGGGGTGCGCGGCGTGGAGCGGATCGAACCGGTCGTCTATAGCACCGGCATCCTGCGGCTGGGCGACGACATCCAGGGCGTCCTCTTCAAAGGTACGCAGACCGACACCGTCCCGATGGGCGTGCGGATTCCTGCCTCCCTGGCAGAACGATTCTCCCTGCAGGCGGGCGACGACCTCGTGGCCTACTTCGCCGGCGAGAAGACCAAACTGCGCAAGTGGCACATCCTCTCGGTCTATGAGAGCGCGATGGCCACGGAAGAAGGGCAGCTGCTGTATGTCCCCATCGGGGATCTGCGGCGCCTGCATGAGTGGACGGAGGACGAATCCTCCCTGCTGGAAGTGACGCTCGCCCCCCGATTCCGGGCGCGGCGGGCACTCGCACAGGCTACGCAGGAACTGGGCTGGCGCGCCCTGTCGGGCGCCGGTCCCGACGAAGAGCCGCTGCGCGCCATTGCGGCCACCGAGCGTTTCCCCCAGCTGTTCGACTGGCTGGATCTCATTGATTTCAACGTCCTTGCCATCCTGCTGCTGATGACCGTGGTGGCAGGATTCAATATGATCTCGGGGCTGCTGATCCTGCTCTTCCGGCATGTCAGCACCATCGGCACGCTCAAGACCCTGGGGATGGACGACCGGGCCGTAGCCGGCGTCTTCCTGCGGGTGGGCGCCCGCACCGCCGCCCTGGGCATGGGACTGGGCAACGCCGCCGCCCTGCTCTTCTGCCTGGTCCAGGGCACGACGCACTGGATCCGGCTCAATCCGGAGAATTACTTCGTGTCTTTCGTGCCCGTGAGCGTGAATCTGCCGGGCATCCTGCTCGCGGACGCCGCCGCCTTCGCCGGGATCCTGCTCCTGCTGCTGATCCCCACCCTCTTCATCTCCCGGGTCGATCCGGCCCGGACCGTCAAGGCGGAATAAAAAAAAGAACTATATTTGCACGCACAGATATCTTTTTTACCGAATATGAGAAAACTCTTCCTTCTCCTGTCGGCCTGTCTGCTGATCGCGACGGGCTGCAAGGGTGGCACCAAAAGTCCCGCCGCCACCGCTGACACCACCCCCGTCGCCACCGAAACCGCAGCCCCCGTCCAAGGTGGCTCCGCAGGCGAAGCTTTCACCTTCGACGAACTGTTCAAGATCTTCTCCTGTTTCGGCGACAACATCATGACGAAGAAATATGCCGCCCAGAGCATCAAGGACGGCATCAAGGAGGAGCTCAAGCAGGCATTCGACAGCCGCGCAGAATTCGACGGCTCCTGCAACTCGCTGTACTACAGCTTTTACGATGAGGGCTGCACCGATGATTTCCAGATGGCCTGCTATCGCTACAAGGCCGACGGCCACGTACTCGTTCTGCTGCTCGAACTCGGCGGCTGCGACGTCACCTCGGTCAAATATATCCGGGCCTATGAATACGATCCCGCCCGGAACGGTGCCCGCGAGATTGAACTTCCCTTCCGTCCCGCACCGAAGCGCGATGACTTCGAGGATATGGTCCGCCTGGCCGGCGCCGACGTGGCCAGCATGCGCGACGCGATGAAGAGCGGATCGTATCTGTATGAGCCACGCACCGACGGTATCAAGGTCCACCTCAATGTCCCGATGGACTATGACGGGGAGACCGACCGTGCCGACCTGACCGTGGATTATATCTGGAACGGCTCCGAATTCGTGCGCAACGAGGACTACCGTTACGCCTGCATCCAACCGGACGGCTTCGCCAACATCAAGCTCGGCGAAGCGATTCCGGATCTCTATTTCGACTACGACCCTGTCGGCTACGGCGTCAACTATTCGCAGGGCGGTGACCTCTGGATCATTACGCTCGGGGAACTCGACGTACTGCAGATCCAGATGGAGAACCGGAAAGTGTATTCCATCGAGACCTGGTCGCCGAAGTTCTGCGTATCCAACACGGTTTATGACCCGGGCCGCGGCAAGGTTCAGCCCTGCGTCGGCGGCCGCATCAACGACTGCATCGTCCTCGACGAGACGACGCCGGTCACGATGCTGATGGACGGCACCGTCCAGATCGTGGTCGAGGCCTGGAACAGCAAGGTCGCTTTCCGCACCTCACAGGACGCGCTCGCAGATCCGGTCCAGCCGTCGATGAACGGTCCCCGGACCATCGAAAACCCGAAGTTCAAGCCCGACGCCCGGATCGAATCCATCCTGATCTGGCGGGAGTAGCCGCTAGACCTTCGCCTCGCGGAAGACCTCCAGGATGGAGGGGTAGGTATTTTTGAGGAAGGGCGGCAGGCTGGAGCGGGCCACCCAGGCGGCACGCGTGATGTCTTCTTCGCGCTGCGGGGTGAGGTTGACCGGATCCGTATAGAGCATGTCGTACCACCAGGTGTGCTTGAGGTGCCAGACACCGCCGCGCAGGTAGCAGTGGTCCGTGACGCAGATCAGTCCCCGCAGTTCCAGCTGATCGACACCCGTCTCCTCCTGCACCTCGCGCAGGGCCGTGACGGCGATGTCCTCGCCCGCCTCGCGATGCCCCTTGGGCAGGTCCCAGAGGCCGCTGCGCTGGATGAGCAGGTAGTCGCCGCGGCGGTTGGACACCAGCCCGCCGGCGGCATCCACTTCGCGGAACTCGGCACACACGCGCCGGTACATCCACTCCGTGTTGTCGGTGGGGATATAGATGCGGGCGAGCGACTGGGAGGCCTCGAACATGGCCACGAGGGTGTGGATGTTGATGCTCTCGCCGAAGTGGAATTCCACGGCATTGGGGTCGGAGAGCGCCTGCTCGTCGGGACTGCAGATGATGATGCAGCGTTTTTCGAAATAGATCTTGTGCATCAGAAAATTGCTATCTTTGCATTCGATGACGCAAATGTAATCATTTTTTCAGAGAACTATGACTGCACATTATACCAGCAAGCACGGTCAGGTAGCCAAACGTCCCGAGGAGCTCTACATGGCCTTCACGGACCTGCGCAATTTCGCGCAGATGGTCCCGCAGGGCCAGCTCCAGGCCGAGATCCAGGCGGATTACGATACCATCTCCGTCACGGTCCAGGGCTTCCGGATCGGAGTGCGCGTGGACGAGCGGGAGCCGTACCGGCTGATCCGGCTCGGCAGCACCGAGTCGCCTGTGGAATTCGTGGGCGTGCTGCATTTCGAGCCGTCGGAGATTCCGGGCCGCACCGATTTCTGGATCGACCTGGACGCCAATCTCAATTTCATGATGAAGACGATGCTGGGAGGCAAGCTCCAGCAGGCGATCGACAAGATGGTCGATGGCCTCGTGGATGCATCCGAGGGCCGCATGCCGCAGATGCCCGACAATTTCCGTCCGTAGGCGATGGAGGAGGCATCCGTCTCGGTCCGTCTCAACCCGTTCAAGGGTCTCGCGGGTCCGGAGGGCGACTCCGTACCCTGGTCGCCCTATGGCCGCATCCTGCAGGAGCGTCCCGTCTTTACGCTCGATCCCCTTTTCCACGCCGGCTGCTACTATGTCCAGGACTCCTCCGCGATGTTTGTCGGTCACCTGTTCCGGAAACTGCTTTCGACTTCCTGCGCACATAGCACCGTAGCCGATTGCGCCGTAGCGGAGACGGCAGCAGCCTCCGGAAACCGTAGCCACCCTCGGCTCCGTAAGAGGGAGGGGCCCGCCGACGAAGTCGGTGGGAGGGGTCCGGCGCAGCCGGACGTTTCCGGAGGCTGGCTGCCGCGCAGCGGAGGGCAATTGGCGGTCCGGGTATTGGATCTTTGCGCAGCTCCGGGCGGGAAGACGACGGACCTGGCGGCGTCGCTGCGGGAGGCGTTCGGCGACGGCTTCGTGCTGGTGGCCAACGAGGTGATGAAGGCGCGCGTGGGCGTGCTGGACGACAACGTGGCCCGCTGGGGTGACCCCAACGTGATCGTGACCAGCGTCGATCCGGCGGCATTCGCCCGGCTGGAAGGATATTTCGACATCATCGTCGCCGATGTGCCCTGCAGCGGCGAAGGGATGTTCCGCAAGGACCCGCGGGCCCGGGAAGAATGGAGCCCGGAAGTGGTGGAACTGTGTGCCGCCCGCCAGAGACGCATCCTCGCGGACGTGTGGCCCGCCCTGCGCGAAGGCGGCTGGCTGCTCTACAGCACCTGCACCTATGAGCAGGCAGAGAACGACGACAATCTCGCCTGGGCCGCCGCCGAACTGGGCGGCGAAATCCTGGAGCCGGAAGCGGAATTTGAAGCATACGGCGTACGCCGCACCCCCCACGGACACCTGCTCGAAGCCGGCGTCGTGCCGGGCGAAGGACAATGGGCCGGAGCGCTCCGCAAGACCGCGCCGCAGCGCACGTCCGCCAAGGCGGATCCCGCAGCCCTGCACCCCCTGCGCGGCGGCGGAGTCCGCAAGGGGGAAATGAAAGGAAAAGACTTCATTCCCGACCCGGACTATGCGTTGAGCATATTTTTTGATAGCAAGGACTACCCGACCGTGGACGTGGACCGGCAGACGGCCCTGCGCTACCTCCACCGGGATGCGCTCGTGCTGCCGCAGGCCGCCCCCGGCTACCATGTGATAAGCTACCTCGGCCACCCGCTGGGATTCGTCAAGAACATCGGTTCCCGATGCAACAACCTCCTTCCCAAGGGCCGCCGGATCCTGATGAACGTATGAAAATGAAGAAACTGACCCTTGCGATCGCCGCGATCGCCCTCTGCGCCGCCGCTGCGGCCCAGACCACCCAGGAAGAATTCCAGACCCGCTACGAACGCCTGGTCCGCAACCTCGGCTACGACGGCGTGGGCATCGAGACGCTTCTGGACCGCTGGGAAGAGGCCTTCCCGGACGACGCAGCCGTGCCCGTGGCCCGCTTCAATTATTATTTCTACAAGGGGCGCCGCACAGAAGTCGTGGCCCGGCCCGGCCTGCGCCGCTATCTCGGACAGGAACCCACCCTGACCCTGAAAGACAGCGACGGGAACGACGTCAACTACTTCGAAGAGAGCTTCTACGACGAAGACCTCTTCGGCGAAGCGATGAAGATCCTGGACGCGCAGATCGCCGCCCATCCGGACGAACTGCGCTGGCAGTATATGAGGATCACGGCCCTGGCGGCCTACGAGAAGGAGAGCCCGGACATGGCTGCAGCTGCGCTCAAGCAGCTGATCATGCGTCATGCCACCGTCCATCCCGCCTGGACGCTCGACGGGGAACCCGCCGGAGCGGACATCTTCCAGCAGGGCGTGGGGGAATACTGCGCCAACTTCTTCGAAATGGGGACCGAAGCCGGCTACGAGTACTTCCGCGAGATCTCGGAACTGATGACCAAATACTTCCCCAGGAATTCCGTCTTCGTCGCCAATCTCGGTTCCTACTGGTTCGTCGCCAAGGGCAATGACAAACAGGCCGCCAAATACTACAAGAAGGCCCTCAAGATCGACCCGGACGACGAAGCCGCCTCCCGCAACCTCAAGATCATCGAGCGGAAACAGGCGGCCGCGAAGAAAAAACGCTAGTATCCTGAAACTTTCCGGCCCTTTCTGCCGTATAAGAATTGTTTTGTCAATACGTAAGACCGTATGAAACTCTCACAATTCGATTTCGAACTCCCGCAGGAGAAGATCGCCACGGAGCTGATGCCCGAAGTGAACGGACACGTGCAGTGGCGCGACGAGTGCAAGCTGATGGTCCTCCACAAGGACACCGGCGAGATCGAGCACCGTCTGTTCAAGGACATCATCGAGTATTTCGGCAAAGGCGACCGGTTCGTCCTCAACGACACCAAGGTCTTCCCGGCCAAGCTCTACGGCAAAAAAGAGAAGACCGGCGCCGACATCATGGTGTTCCTGCTGCGCGAGCTCAACAAGGAGCAGCGCCTCTGGGACGTGATCGTCGATCCCGCCCGCAAGATCCGTATCGGCAACAAACTCTATTTCGGCGAAGACGAGAGCATGGTGGCCGAGGTCATCGACAACACGACCTCGCGCGGACGGACCCTGCGCTTCCTCTACGACGGTCCGTACGAGGAGTTCAAGGCCGCCCTGTTCGCCCTCGGGCAGACGCCCGTCCCGGAGTGGGTCAAGCAGACCCCGACGCCGCGGGACGCCGAGGAGTTCCAGACCATCTTCGCCACGCACGAGGGTGCCGTGTCTGCTCCGGCGGCCGGCCTGCACTTCAGCCGCGAGCTGCTCAACCGCATGATCCTGCACGACATCGACAAGACCTTCATCACGGTGCACATGGGCATCGGGCATTTCCGCACGGTCGATGTGGAAGACCTCTCCAAGCACCGCATGGACGGCGAACGCATCATCATCAGCGAGCAGGCGGCGTCAGAGATCAACCGCACCAAGCGCAGCGGCGGACGGATCTGCGCCGTGGGCGTGACCGTGATCCGCGCCCTGGAGACCTACGTGACCACGAGCCACGAGGTACGCCCCACCGACACCTGGACCAACAAGTTCATCTTCCCGCCCTACGAGTTCTCCATCCCCGACGCCATCGTATCCAATTTCCACCTCCCGGAGTCCACGATGCTGATGAGCGTGGCGGCCTTCGGCGGCTACGAAAAGGTCATGAACGCCTACCAGAGCGCCCTGGACAACGATTACCGTTTCGGGCCCTACGGCGACGCAATGCTGATTGTATAAAGCGCAAACGCAATAAAAAATACGATTCTTACAGGTTCCGGTTGACTTTGTCGGCCGGAACCTTTATTTTCGGCCCGACATTGATATGCTATGAGAAATGAAAGGATCCGATTCTCCCCTGGTGAGCGCCATCGCGCTCAACGCCATCTTCGGCAACGTGCCGAAATTCTCCCATCACCTGATCGACGCGCTCGGCTCGGCCGGAGCGGTCTTCGACCTCACGCCGCAGGAACGGCTGGAAATCTTCGGCCCGCACAATCCGCATGCCGCGCAGATCGGTCCCGCCGCGCTGGATGCCGCCCAGGCCGAATACGAACGGCTGTCCGCCCTGGGGGTGCAGTTTCTGGACATTTTTGCCGAAGGCTATCCGGAGGCCCTGCGGGAATGCCCCGACGCGCCGCTGCTGCTCTATGTACGCAGCGCCACGCCGGCGGCGGAGCTGTTCGGACGGCGCCCGGCCGTGGCCGTCGTGGGCACGCGCGACCAGAGTCCCTACGGACGTGAGTGCTGCCGCCGCATCGTGTCCGCACTGGCGCAGGCGCCCGCCCGGCCCCTGGTCGTGAGCGGGCTGGCCCTCGGCGTCGATATCACGGCACATGCCGCCGCACTCGAAGGCGGGCTGCCCACGGTCGGGGTCAGTCCGGTGGGCGTGGAGGAGGTGTACCCCAGGCGGCATCTGGCCTTCGTGGAGCGGATGTGCTCCGTGCCGGGCTGCGCCCTGGTCACGGACTACCCGCCCGGCACGGTCCCGACGGCGTTCAACTTCCTGCGGCGCAACCGCATCATCGCCGGGCTCGCCGGGGCCACGGTGCTCGTCGAATCCCGCCTCCGGGGCGGCGGGATGATCACGGCGCGCCTTTCCGCGGGCTACGGCCGGGAGGTTTTCGCCGTACCCGGCCGCATCGACGACCCGCGCTCGCAGGGATGCAACCAATTGCTCCGGGAGCAGGTGGCGGCGCCCGTCGCCTCGCCGGAGGCCCTGCCCGCCGCGCTCGGGCTGGGACAGTTGCGCCGCAGCCGGACCGCCGACCTGGAGACGGCCGTGCGGCAGCGCTTCGCCCCGGCCCTGCCGCAGGAAGAAGTGGAGCGGCTGGTCCGCATCGCCCTGCTGATCCGCGGCAGCCGGGGCATCCAGCCGGACGGGATCTGCCGGGAGACGGGGCTGGGCTATGCCGAGACGGTCCGGGCGACGGGGCTGCTCGAAGAAGAAGGGTTCATCGAGACGGATCTGCTCCAAAGATGCACCATCAAAGTAAAAATTGCTTAACTTTGTAGAATATGACCGAGTACATCGACACGCACACCCACGCCTACGACGAAGCGTTCGCCGGCTGCGAAGACGAAATCGTGGCGCGCGGGGTGGCCGCCGGCGTGACCGTCCAGCTGCAGGCGGACGTGGATTCGCGCGAGCGGGAGCGGATGTTCGCCCTCGTGGAGCGGCATCCCGGCGTGTTGCGCCCGATGCTCGGACTCTATCCCGGTTCGGTCCGCGAAGACTGGCGCCGCGAGATCGACGCCCTGGAGGCCTGGCGCGGCCGCGGCGGAATCGTCGCCGTGGGAGAAATCGGGCTGGACTACCACTACGGGACGGAATTCAAGGAGCAGCAGAAGGAAGCCTTCCGCGTCCAGCTGGAGCTCGCCGCCGCCTGGGACCTGCCCGTCAACATCCACCTGCGCGATGCCACGGAAGACTTTTTCTCCATCCTGGAGGACTGCCGCCACCTGCACCTGCGGGGCAACCTGCATGCCTTCAGCGGCAGCGTCGAGACGTTCGGGCGCCTGCAGCGCCTCGGCGGCGACTGGTACGTGGGGATCGGCGGCGTGGTGACCTTCAAGAAGGCCTCGCTGGCCGAGACCGTCAAACGCATCCCGCTGGAACGCATCCTGCTGGAGACGGACGCGCCCTACCTCACCCCCGTGCCGCACCGCGGCGAGCGCAACGAGAGCGCCTATATTCCCCTGATTGCCGCATTCCTCGCCCGCCAGAAAGGCGTCAGCGTGGAGGAAGTCGCGGCCGCAACCACCGCCAACGCCCAAAGACTTTTCGCCCTATGAAACTGAATTTCAAGCTATTCCCGGAGAAGGAGAAACCGACGGCCGTGCTGCTCATCTACACCGGCGGCACCATCGGCATGAAGGCCGACCCCCAGGACGGCACGCTCAAGCCCTTCGATTTCAGCGGCATCTTGGAAGAGGTGCCCGAGCTCCGCAAATTCGCCATGCGGATCGACTCCTACGCCTTCAACCCCATCATCGACTCCTCCGACGTGGAGCCCTCGCTGTGGCAGTCGCTTGCGAGCCTGATCCGGGAGCGCTACGACGACTACGACGGCTTCGTGGTCCTGCACGGCACGGACACGATGGCCTACAGCGCCTCCGTGCTGAGTTTCATGCTGGAGAATCTCGGCAAGCCCGTCATCTTCACGGGCAGCCAGCTGCCGATCGGTGAGCCCCGTACCGACGGCAAGGAGAACATCATTTCCGCCGTGGAGATCGCCACGGCGAAAGACTCCCACGGGCATCCCATGGTGCCCGAAGTGTGCATCTGCTTCAATTCGCAGCTGCTCCGGGGCAACCGCAGCGTCAAGGTCAACGCCACGGGCTTCGACGCCTTCAAGTCGCCCAACTACCCGCTCCTCGCCACGGCGGGCATCAACATCAAATACAACAACAGTTTCATCCACTACGGCTACGACCGCCGCAAAGGGCTGACCATCCACACCTTGCTGGACACGCGCGTGTCCGTGCTCAAGCTGCACCCCGGCATCACGGAGCAGGCCGTGCGGGACATCCTCCTCGGAGACGGCTCCCGCGCCGTCATCCTGGAGACCTACGGCTCGGGCAACGCCCCCAGCCGCCCCTGGTTCCTCTCGCTCGTCCGGGAGGCCGCTTCGCGCGGCAAGATCCTGCTCAACGTGACCCAGTGCCTGAGCGGCGACGTCGACATGGACATCTATGCCACCGGACGCGCCCTGAAGGACGCAGGCGTCATCTGCGGACACGACATCACGACCGAAAGCGCCCTCGGCAAACTGTTTTATCTGATGGGCGAACACGCAGACAACGAGAAAGTAAAGGACCTTCTGGAGAAGAACCTCAAGGGCGAAATATCAAAATAATTATTGATAAATGGATTTTTTTTGCTAAATTGCACCGCTTTTAGATA
>CAMHIP010000019.1 GCA_946185205.1 uncultured Bacteroidales bacterium
GGATCTTCTGGCCGGAGACCAGGGTGTTGTTGAGGTCGATGCCGGCGATGCCGGTCGGGATCAGCTCGGAGGGCTGGCGGCGCTTGTAGGGGTTGACGGACGGGCCGCCCACCTCGCGCTCTTCGCCTTCGACGGCGGGACCGCCGTCAATGGGATCGCCGTAGGCGTTGAAGAAGCGCCCGGACAGCTGGTCGCTCACGCGGAGGGTGGGGGGCGCCCCGTGGAAAGAGACTTCCGCGTTGGTCGGCACGCCTTCCGTGCCGGAGAATACCTGCAGGGTGACGCTGTCGCCCTTGGTCTTGACGACCTGGGCCAGTTTGCCGTTCACCGTGGCCAGCTCGTCATTGGACACGCCCTTGGCGTTGAGGGTGACGGTGGCCTTGGTGATGGCCTGGAGCTGGGTATATGTGCGTTGGAATGCTTTCGTTGCCATAGCTTATGCGAGTTGGGTTCTGAGCTGCTGGTCATAGGCCATGAACTCCGGGCTCTTGAACGCAGTGTAGTTCATCTGGCGCAGCGTGTTGATCATGTCCTTGAAGTACTTGCGGCATTCGTCGAAATTGTCGAACTCATAGCTGCGGTCGCACAGGGCGAGGATGAGGTCGAGCATGTATTTCTGGCGCTCCAGCGGGCAGAGGGCGTCGATCGCGTCGAACGCGTCCTGCTGCAGGAAGGCGAAGTCGATCAGCTCGGACTTCCAGAAGGCCTCGTGGTAGGACATCGGCACGCCGTCGTCGCCCAGGATGTTGATCTGGTCGGCCATTTCGCGGCCGCGCCGGACGAGGTTCTTGGCCCGGAGGACCTTGTCTGTCCAGCCCTGCTGGATGGTCGCGTCGAGGAATTCCTGGATCTCGGGATATTCAAGGTATTTCGAGTAGGAGTCGATCGGGTTGACGGCCGGGTAGCGCTTCTGGTCCGCGCGGCTCTGCTCGAGGGCGTAGAAGCAGCGGGCGGCTTTCTTGGTGGATTCGGTCACCGGCTCCTTGAGGTTGCCGCCGGCCGGAGAGACCGTCCCGATGAAGGTCACGGCGCCGGTCTGGCCGTTGTTCAGCACCACCATGCCCGCACGTGCGTAGAAGTTGGAGATGATGGCGGAGAGGTCCACCGGGAAGGCGTCCTGTCCCGGGAGCTCCTCCATGCGGTTGGACATCTCGCGCAGGGCCTGGGCCCAGCGGGAAGTGGAGTCCGCCAGCAGCAGGCACTTCAGGCCCATCGCCCGGTAGTACTCGCAGATGGTCATGGCCGTATAGACGGAGGCTTCACGGGCCGCCACGGGCATGTTGGAGGTGTTGCAGATGATGGTGGTACGCTCCATGAGCTTGCGGCCGGTGTGCGGGTCGATCAACTGCGGGAACTCCGTGAAGATCTCCACCACCTCGTTGGCACGTTCGCCGCAGGCGGCCATCACAATCACGTCCGCGTCGCCCTGCTTGGCGATGGCGTGCTGGAGCACCGTCTTGCCGCAGCCGAACGGGCCCGGAATGAAGCCGGTGCCGCCCTCGGCGATCGGGTTGAAGGTGTCGATGCAGCGCACGCCCGTCTCCATGATCTTCTGCGGACGCGGTTTCTCCCTATATGCGCGGACGGCCACCTTGACCGGCCACTTCTGGGTCATCGTGACGGGGACGTCCTCGCCGTCGGGGCCGGTCAGCACGGCAATCTGCTGATCCACGGTGTATTCGCCGGCGGGGATGATGCTCTTGACGGTGTATTCGCCCTGGAAAGAGAAGGGGACCATGATCTTGTGGGGCAGCCATCCTTCCTTGACTTCGCCGAGCCAGTCGGCGGCGACGACCTTGTCGCCGGGCTGTGCGAGGGGCGTGAAGGCCCAGCGGACCTCGCGGTCCAGCGGATCGGTGTATTCGCCCCGCTTGAGGAAGACGCCCGTCATAGTGCGGAGATTGTTCTGCAGGCCGTCGTAGATGCCTGACAGCAGGCCCGGCCCGAGTGTGACCTCGAGCATCTTGCCGAGGAATTCGACATCGTCGCCGTTCTTCAGTCCGCGGGTGCTTTCGTACACCTGGACCGAGGCCTTGTCGCCGTTCACCTTGATGACCTCCGCAAGCAGCTGCTCGCCGCCGCAGGAGATGTGGCAGAGTTCGTTCTCCGCCACAGGGCCGTCCACGGCCACGGTCACCAGGTTCGACACGATGCCTGTAACCTTACCTTTTGTACTCATATTGCTATATTCTGTTTTTTGTTGTCATAGGTGGAGCGGATATCCTCGACCAGCCGGCGGAAGAGCGCCCGTCCGGAGTCGGGGTCGAGCTGGAGCCAGCGGTCGATGATCTTGAGCTTGGCCGCATAGCCGAGGATGGCTTCGATGTCGAAGACGTCCAGGATCGTCAGCTCGTCGATCTTGCGCCAACGCAGGTCGTCCAGGCCGCGCTCGCGGCGCAGGATGTCGCCGCAGTTGAGCACGTTCTGCACGGCCTCCTCTTCGGCGAACTCTGCGGTCTCCCGCTCCTCGAGCCGGATCATGTCCGTCCCTTCGGGGCGGGCGAGGGAGTCGTTGAGGTAGGCGACCGTGGCGTTGCGCAGGTCCAGGTCGAAACAGAACCACTCGCGGATGAAACGGTTGCGGTGGTGCAGGATCCGGCGGTAGAATTCCGCGTCCAGCCGCTCGGGGTCGTACCCTTCGAGCAGCAGGTCCAGCAGGCCGGCATCCCGGCCGGAAAGCTGTCCGCGGATCTCGTCCAGCAGTTCCGTGACGACGAGTTGGTCCGATTTGGCGTCTTCCTGGTGCAGGACCGGCAGGCTGGCTATGATATACTCGTAGTTGTCCATCTCGCTAACCGAAGAGAAGCTTGCGGGTCACGGGACGGAGGTATTCGGCGATCAGGGCCTGGAAGGTCTCGTCGGTCAGGCTGACAAACCAGCTGCCGTCCTTGGGGCCGATGGAGAAGCCGCCGCCGACTTTCTTGCTGAACTGGGCTGCGGGCTTGCTGCCGAGGGCCTTGGCCAGCTCCGTGCCGAGCCAGGGCTCCAGCTCCTGCTGGAGGGCGGCCGGCAGCACGAGGGCGAGGTCGGCCGACTCGGTGGCGCTGAAACGCTCCGCGACGGCGGTGATGATCTTCTTGAGGAAATCCGGATCGGAAAGCTGCTTGTGTACGCTGTCCGCGCTCACGGCGCCGACCAGCAGGTCTTCGATGTCCTTGCGGGTGGCCTGGAGGCACTGGGCGGATGCCATCTTGACATCGGACGCCGTCTTCTCCCGGAGATCTTCCGCCTGCTTCTGTGCGCCGGCGACGATCTCTTCCGCCTGCCGCCGGGCGTCCGCTACGATACGGTCGGCTTCCTCGCGGGCGCGCGCGAGCAATTGTTCTCCTTCTTCCTTGCCTTTGGAAAGCCCTTCCTGATAGAGCTTCTCTGTGAGTTCCTGTAATTTGTTGGACATATTGTTGGAATAGTTATTAGTCACGTTTCGTTGTATTGTGGTCATACAAATCTATAAAAAAACCCCGAAATAGCAAAGAAAAGCCGGCATTTCAGAAGAAAATGCCGGCTTTTTGAAGAATCTGTCAAACCGTTGCGCTATCCGAGGAAACCGAGCAGGATACCCGCCGCAACGGCGGAGCCGATCACGCCGGCCACATTGGGCGCCATGGCGTGGGTCAGCAGGTGGTTGGACGGATCGGCTTCGAGGCCGACCTGTTCGGACACGCGGGCCGCATCCGGTACGGCGGACACGCCGGCGTTGCCGATGAGCGGGTTGATCTTCTTGCCCTCGGGCAGGAAGACGTTCATAAACTTCGCGAAGAGCACGCCGAAGGTGGTGGCGATCACGAAGGAAGCCAGACCGAGGCCGAAGATGAGGGCCGAGCGGCCGGTCAGGAACACGTCCGCCTGGGTGGACGCACCCACGGTGAGGCCGATGAGCGTGGTCACGATGTCGATGAGCGGGCCGCTCGCCGTGGTGGCGAGGCGCTTGGTCACGCCGCTCTCCTTGAGCAGGTTGCCGAAGAAGAGCATACCCAGCAGCGGCAGGCCGGAGGGGACGATGAAGGCGGTGCAGAGGAAGCCGATGATCGGGAAGATGATCTTCTCGGTCTGGCTGACCGTGCGCGGCTTGTTCATCCGGATCAGGCGCTCCTTCTTGGTGGTGAGCAGCAGCATGATGGGCTTCTGGATCACGGGCACGAGGGCCATGTAGGAATAGGCGGACACGGCGATGGCGCCCATCAGTTCCGGCGCGAGCTTGGAGCTCAGGAAGATGGCCGTCGGACCGTCGGCGCCGCCGATGATGCCGATGGCGCCGGCTTCGTTGGGGGCGAAACCGAGCAGGAGCGAGAGCAGGTAGGCACCGAAGATGCCCAGCTGCGCCGCCGCTCCGATCAGGATCAGGCGCGGCTGCGAGATCAGGGCCGAGAAGTCCGTCATCGCGCCGATGCCCAGGAAGATCAAGGGCGGGTACCAGCCGTTCTTGACGCCGTGGTAGAGGATGTTCAGCACCGAGTTCTCCTCATAGATGCCGATCTTGAGGCCGAGGCCGGTCTCAGGGTCGAAAAACAGGGGAATGTTGCCGATGAGCATGCCGAATCCGATCGGCACGAGCAGCAGCGGCTCCCAGTGCTTGACGATGCCCAGGGTGATGAAACCCAGGCCGATGCAGATCATCAGCAGATGCTGCCAGGTGCAGTTCGCGAAGCCCGTGAACTGCCAGAACTGCTGGAGGCTGTCTATAATGTTTTCCATCAACCGATCGTTACGATGTCAGCACCTTCGAGCACGGAGTCGCCCTTGGACACGTGGATGGCGGTGATCGTACCGTCGCATTCGGCGAGGATCTCGTTCTCCATCTTCATGGCCTCGATGACGGCCACCTTCTGACCGCGCTTGACGGCCTGGCCTTCCTTGACGTCCACGGAAATGATCACGCCCGGAAGCGGGCTGCCGATCTTTTTGCCGGCGCCGGCCGGTTTCGGGGCGGCGGCCGGTGCCGCTTCCGCAGCGGGGGCGGCCGGCGCCGCTGCAGGCGCCGCAGCGGCGGGGACCTCGTTTTCGAGTTCTACCTGATAGTTGACGCCGTTGACGGTCACGTCGGCGATTTTTCCTTCGATGCCGTTGACGGTCACATCATACTGGTTGCCGCCAATCTTGAATTTGTATGCTTTCATTTACGGGGTGTTTTTCTGAAATTGGATGATCTGTCGTCCCAGGAGGACGGGGTGTGCCGGATGGTGATGAAGCCGGGCTCGATGTCGTGCACGGCGTCGGACAGGTAGAGGTGCAGGGCCGTGGCGATGGCCGCTTCGGTCTCGCCGCCCGCCTCCGCCTGCAGGGCGAGGGCGATGGCTGCCGCCACTTCTCCGTCCGGAGCGCCCTTGGGGGCCTTCGGCGCCCTGGGCTTGCGCTTGAACTTGCCGGAGAAAATGTTTCCGGAGAAGTTGTAGATGAAATAGAGCACGATCAGGGCCGCGAACACGGTGCTGACGCTGATCAGGGTCAGCGTCCAGCCGTGCGGGTCGATCTGGGCCATCCTGTCGCTGCCCGCCGTGAGGGGGAGGAGACTATAAAGGAAGGTTGTCATGTTTCTTCGCGGGGATTTCCTGTCGTTTGCCTTCGAGGGTGGCCAGGGCGCGGATTACGCGGAAGCGCGTGTTGCGCGGCTCGATGACGTCCTCGATATAGCCCTTCTGCGCGGCCTGGTAGGGGTTGCAGAAGAGGTCGTTGTATTCCTGCTTGCGGGTCTCGGCGATCTCCGCCTGCTTCGCGGGATCGGTCTCGGCCTTGATCTCCTTGCCGTAGAGGATGCCCACGGCGCCCTCCGCGCCCATCACGGCGATGTTCGCGGTCGGCCAGGCATAGTTGACGTCCCCGCGCAGCTGCTTGCAGCTCATCACGATGTGCGCGCCGCCGTAGCTCTTGCGCAGGGTGACGGTCACCTTGGGGACGGTGGCCTCGCCATAGGCGAAGAGGAGCTTGGCGCCGTTGGTGATGATGGCGCCGTATTCCTGCTGCGTGCCGGGCAGAAAGCCCGGGACGTCGACCAGGGTCACCAGCGGGATGTTGAAGGCGTCGCAGAAGCGCACGAAGCGGGCGCCCTTGCGGGAAGCGTTGATGTCCAGCACGCCGGCGAGCACGCCCGGCTGGTTGGCCACGATGCCCACGCTGCGGCCGCCCATGTGGGCGAATCCCACGATGATGTTCTTGGCGAACTCTTTGTGCACCTCGAAAAACTCGCCGTCATCCACGATGCTGCGGATCACGCCGTACATGTCGTAGGCTTTGTTGGGGTTGTCGGGCACGATATCGTTGAGCGCGTCGTCCACGCGTCCGACGGGGTCCTGCGTGGGACGCTCGGGGGCGGTGGAGAGGTTGTTCTGCGGGAGGAAGGAGAGGAGTTTCTTGATCGTCCCGATGCCTTCCTGCTCGGAGGGGGCGCTGAAATGCGCCACGCCGGACTTGGAGGCGTGCACGGCCGCGCCGCCGAGGTTCTCCTGGTCCACGTCCTCGCCCGTGACGGACTTGACGACCGCGGGGCCGGTCAGGAACATGTAGGAGGTGTTCTGCACCATCAGGGTGAAGTCGGTCAGGGCGGGGGAATACACGGCGCCGCCCGCGCAGGGGCCGAAGATGCCGCTGATCTGGGGCACCACGCCGCTGGCGAGGATGTTGCGCTCGAAGATCTCGCCGTAGCCGGCCAGGGCGTCGATGCCTTCCTGGATGCGGGCGCCGCCCGAGTCGTTGAGGCCGATCACCGGGGCGCCGGCACGCACGGCCATGTCCATGACCTTGCAGATCTTCTCCGACATGGTCTTGGAGAGGGAACCGCCGTTGACGGTGAAGTCCTGGGCGAAGACGAAGACGAGGCGGCCGTCGATCGTGCCCTGTCCGGTCACGACGCCGTCGCCGTCGGGATGGCTCGCGTCCATCCCGAAATGGGTGCAGCGGTGCTGCACGAACATGTCGAATTCTTCGAAGCTGCCCGGATCGAGAAGCAGGGCGATGCGCTCACGGGCCGTGAGCTTGCCCTTCTGGTGCTGGGCGTCGATGCGCTTCTGCCCGCCGCCGAGTTTCGCGGCGCTGCGGCGCTCGACCAGTTCTTGGATTTTATCTTGTTGGATACTCATAATTCTGAAAAGCGAATAATCGGACAAAGATAATAAAAATCCCGCTAGGGGCGGCCCCCGGCGGGAAAGATTTTTCGGATTTTTGGCAGAAAAGCCGTCAGAACGACTGATACCAGTGCTGCAGGGTGTAGAAAGCGTCTTTCTTCTGGCCCCGTTCCGAGATCAGCCCTTTGCGGTTGAAGTCGTCCTGGATGCCGTCCAGGGCCCTGCGCGGCGAGCGGAAGTCCTTGAGGATCCAGGGCGTGCAGCCGGCGAGGCCGGGGATGTTCTTCATCATGCGGATGTTGGCCTCGTACAGGCGCACCAGGTACTCTTCCGTGAAGCGCTCGTCAGGACTGCCGTGGCGGCCGTACCTGGCGCCTCCGCCCAATTCTGAAAGGATGACGGGCTTCTCCACCGGGAAGGTCCACTGCACACGGTCGCACTTCTCGACGTCGCCGTCATACCAGCCGACATACTGGTTGAAACTCAGCAGGTCGGTCAGCTCCATCAGTTCGTCCGCGAGGGTCATCCGCCCCGGCGCGGTCTCGTCCTTCTCCATGGCGGCGGAGACGAGGCGCGTGGCATCGAGCGCGCGGGTCCGGGCGATGAGCCGTCCCAGGAAATCCAGCCGCTCGGGCGAGCGCGGCGTCTCGTTGGCCACGGACCAGATGATCACGCAGGCGCGGTTGCCGTCCCGGGCGATCATCTCTTCGAGCTGGTTCTGCGCGTTGGCGTAGGTGTCGGGGCTGTTCCAGTCGATGGTCCAATAGACGGGAATCTCCGACCAGACCAGCATGCCCATCTCGTCGGCCATGCGGACCATCTGCTCGTTGTGCGGGTAGTGCGCCAGGCGCACGAAATTGCAGCCCAGCTCCCTGGCCCAGCCGAGGGTGGTGCGGGCGTGGTCCGCGCTCCAGGCGCGGCCCGCCGTGGCGTCCGGCCGCTCGTCGTGGATGGAGATGCCCTTGAGGAAGATCTCCTCGCCGTTGAGCAGGATCTTCGTCCCTTCGGTGGTGACGGTGCGCAGGCCGATGCGGTCGCTCACGCGGTCGCTCTCCGAGCGGATGACCACGTCGTAGAGTTTGGGATCCTGCGGGCTCCAGAAGCGGATGCCGGACCTGCGGGGCAGGGGGAGACGGAAGCGGGCCGTGCCGTCCGGGCCGGTCTGCGCCGTGGCCGTCAGTCCCAGTTCGGGCAGCTCCACGCTGACGGTCCCGCCGGTCTGCGGGCCGTCCAGCAGGACCCACCCTTCGACCGCCTTGCGGTCGGCGGCGAGCTGCACCCTGTAGTCGCGGATGAAGGTCCGGGGGACCTCGATCAGGCGGACGCTGCGGGTGATGCCGCCGTAGTTCCACCAATCGGTGTTGACGGTGGGCACGCCGTCTGCGTGACGCTTGTTGTCAACCTTGACTACCAGGGAGTTCCGTCCTGCCTGCAGCTGTTCCGTGACCTCGAAGTCGAAGGCGGTGAAGCCGCCGACGTGCCGGCCGACGATCGTCCCGTTGAGGGCGGCGACGGTCTCGTAGTTGGCCCCGTCGAAGTGGATGAAATAACGGCATCCGGGCTGCGGTTCGGCATCGAACAGGCGGCGGTACCAGACCGTGCCCTCATAGTAATAGAGTTTCTCGCGCTGGGTGTTCCAGTCGCCGGGCACCTCGAGCGTGCCGGCGACGTCGAAGTCATATTCGACCAGTTTTGTCTGGTCGGCGAAAAAGTGCCGGTCCGCGAAGAAGGTGGAGCGGGGATCCATCGGCTGCATGCGGTAGCTGTACCAGCCGTTTTCGTAAGGATCCACGATGGCGCGCCACTGTCCGTCCAGGGACATTCCGGCGCGCCCGGCGGCATGCTGGACGGCCGGCGCGGCCGCTGCGCAGAAAGGCAGCAGTACCGCCAGGGCGATGCTGCTGAGAAGGGATTTATTTAGCATATTTGGCAAGGGGAGTGTTTTGGTCCCTGAGGGCCCGGGCGAGCAGCTCGCAGTAGAAGCGGGCGCCTTTCTCGGGGGTGTGGACCACATCGACGAAATAGTCCCGGCCGGCCGTGGCCTGGCCGATCTGTTCATAGCGGGCAGCCGCGATCTCGTTGAAATCGACGAACGCCACGCCCTCCTCGGAGGCCACCTGGCGGCACCAGGCGTTGTAGCTGTCCGTGAAACGGTGGATCTTGCCCCTTTCCCAGCGGTTCTGCGGCGTAGGGGAGACGACGATCGGGGTGGCGCCGCGCATCTTGGCCTGGCGGATCATCATCCGGAGGTAGTGGCCGTAGCTGTAGACCACCTCGGGCGAACCGTCTTTCTCCATCACGAAGGTCTGCGGAGCGTCGTCTGTGCCGGCCATCGTGCCGCGGGCGCGGCCGCTGTTGATGGGGGAGGTGTCGTTGTGTCCGAACTGGATCAGGACGAAGTCGCCCGGCCGGATGTTGTCCCGGATGTTCGCCCAGCGGTTGTTGAAATAGGTGCGGCTGCTCAGGCCGCTGACGGCCTGGTTCTTGACTTCGACCTCGGGGCTCATGTATTCTCCGAAGAAACTGCCCCAGCCCCATACGCTGTTCGGATCGTTGCCGCGGCCGTCGGCGCAGGTGCTGTCGCCTGCGAGCCAGACCACGGGCTTGTCTCCGTCGCGCTCGATGGCGGGTGCGGCGCCGGCCGGACGCCAGGACGGGGTCGGCGCGGGAGCGGTTTTGTACATCTTGATCATCTCGGCGGCGGCGAGCAGGACCGGGCCGTAGCCGTGGGCGGCGAAGACACTGACGGGGCGGCTCTCATAGAAGGTATTGGTCCAGCCCAGGCCGGTACCCACGCAGGTGTTCTCCACCTGGCCCTTCTCGTTGACCTGTTTGGCGACGCCGTTCCAGCCCGCGCGGGCGATGTCCTGGTAGGCGGTGCGGTCCAGCCAGCCCTTGTTGATGGCATGGGCGTAGCCATAGACATACATGGCACTGGCGCTGGTCTCCAGGTAGGATTCCGTCTTGTCGATCAGCTGGTGCCAGGTGCCTTCCGGCGACTGGTACTGCGCCAGGCTGCGCAGCAGGCTGACCAGCAGGTCGCGGACCTCGGTCCAGCCCTGGGTGCGCTCGGGCACGGCGTCCAGCACGTCGCACATCGTCAGCACGGCCCAGCCGTTGGCGCGGGCCCAGTGGTAGTCGGGATGCTCGGACATGCCCTCGATCCAGCCGTGGCGGTAGAGGTTCTTCTCCGGGATCCAGAGGTATTTCTTGAACAGGAGGACCTGGTTGATGGCCTCGTTGTAGTATTTCTGCGTGAGGTCGCCGCGCTCGGTCTGGCTCAGCTTGCCGCGGAAGGCGATCGGCGTGATGCCCATGTACATGTCGTCCAGCCAGACGGAGTTGGGGGCCGGGCGGTGGCGGGCCAGGATCCCGTCGCCGAGGCGGTACTCCTTGTACATCACGAAGTTGAACCAGTTGTCCAGCAGCGGCCGGAAGACCTTGGCCTGCTGCGGGTCAGCGAGGGTGGCCTTGATCATGGCCGCCGTCATGGCGCCGCAGTCGTCCAGCCACTTGGGGGTCTCCATGGCGCCGAGGCGCATCTGGTAGCCGTTCTCGTCCCAGTATTTCTTGACATGGGGATAGACTTCTCCGAGGAACTTCAGGCGGTCGAAGGCGTATTTGCTGTATTTGGGATCGCCGGTCACTTCCGAAGCGAGGAGCATGCCGGAGTAGGTGACGCCCCATTCATAGGTGTTGATGCCGAAGTCGCCCTTCTGCAGGGTGCTGTTCTGGTCGATCCTGTCGAGTTTGCGGAGGACCTTGCCGTCCTGGTCCGTGACGGCGGCGGGCGTGCAGCCGTCCAGGTAGTTGTAGATGCGGTCAATGACCTCCTGAAGCTGCGTGACCGGATCGGGACGCTGGGGGCGCTGCTGGGCGCCCAGCCCCGGGGCGGCGCATGCCAGGATCATGGCGCTGAGCGCGATGCGGGTGAGGAATGATTTCATGATACGTGTGGTATGATATTGGTTTGTTGGTTATCGGCTGTCGAAGTTACGGATTTTTGTGTAAATTTGCAATTATGGAAAAGCAGCAAGAGACGACTGCCGATATCTCCGAAGTGCTGGAGGTCGCCGCCGAAGCGGGTCACATCCTGCTGGAGAACGGCGCGGAGATCTCCCGCGTGGAGGACATCATGTCCCGGATCGCGTCGCACTACGGCGTGGAGTCCGGCAGCTTCTTCGTCCTGAGCAACGGCATCTTCACGACCGGCTCGGTGGACAAGGTCCGCCAGGGCGGGGGACAGGCGCAGACCTATGCCAACGTGGAATTCATCCCCATCCGGGGGATCCAACTGTCCAAGGTGGTGGCGGTCAACCGCCTGAGCTATGACATCTGCTACGGTTTCTGCACGCTGGAGCAGGCCCGGGAGCGGCTGCGCCTCATCCGGGATTCGGCCCCCAAGCCGGCCTGGGAGCAGATTCTCGGCTCGGCGCTCGGCGCCTCGGGATTCTGTGCCGTGTTCGGCGGCGGATGGGCGGACTGCGCCGCCTGTTTCGTGGTCGGGGCGCTCCTTTATATGTATATCCTCTTTTTCAGCGGCCGCCACCTCTCCAAGATCGTGGGCGGGGTGAGCAACGCCCTGCTGGCCACGCTCCTGTGCGTGGCGTTCTACCGCATCGGATTCGGCGGAAGCCTGAGCAACATGATCATCGGCTCCGTCATGCCCCTGATCCCCGGCGTGCCCTTTGTCAACGGCGTGCGGGACCTGGCCAATTCCGACTATATCGCCGGGCTGACCCGGCTGACCGACGCGATGCTCGGATTCTTCTGCATCGCACTCGGCGTGGCGGTCAGTTTCCTGCTGGACGGCTGGGCCTTCGGCGGGATGATCGCCTTGCACGGGATGACCGTCAACCCGCAGACGGCGGGGCTTCTGGTGCAGACGGTCGCCGCTTTTGTGGGCACGCTGGCCTTCGCGGCGCTCTTCGGCGTGCCGCGCGCCCAATACCTGTCCGCGGGCGTCATCGGCGCCATCGGCTGGTGCCTCTATCTCATCCTGGTCCGCTTCGCCGGTACCGGCCCCATGGCCGCCATCGTCCTGGCCTCGGTGTTGATCTGCATCCTGTCGCGCATCGCCGCCGTGCAGCAGAAGTGTCCGGCGCAGGTGTTCCTGCTCTGCGGCATCTTCCCGCTGGTGCCGGGGGCCGGCATTTTCTGGTTCACCTACTACCTGGTCTCGGCCCAGCTGCCGCTGGCGCTCTCCAGCGGTTTCGACGCCGTCAAGGCGGCCGTGGCCATCGTGCTCGGCATCATCCTCGCGATGGAGCTGCCGCAGCGCATCTTCTCCGGCAAGAAGCCCCATCGTGGGACTGTCCATTGACAATCAACTCTTAACGATATGAAAAGAATCATCCTTTCCCTTCTGGTCCTGGCGGCGCTTCCGTGCCTGCTGCATGCCAACGGCGATCCGGTCATTTCCTATTCCGCCGGCATCCGTTCCAGCAACCCCGTCCCGATGAAGGTGTCGGAGGTGCAGGTGGTGCGCGAGGATCTCAACATCAAGATAGGGCTGCCTTACGCGGATGTGCGGGTGGCCTACCGGCTCAAGAACAATTCCGCCCGGGACATCCACGTCGATTACGGTTTCCCGGTCGATTTCTCCGGCCGCATGGACGATCCGGCCGGATTCGAAGTGGGTGGCGAATATGAGTCCCTGCATGAAACGGGTATTGCCGGACGTGCGGTGCGCGGCGTGCATTTCCGCCTGGATGGCAGGGAGCTGGAATGGACCCGGTCCGACGAGATCGTGCGCCACGAATTCGAGGTGACAGACGAGGATTCCGAAGAGGACGGCGAGGATTTCTGGGAGGAGTGCCGTCTGTGGACCTACACGGTGCTGGACATTCCGGCCGGTGCCACGGTGACCCTGGAGGTGGATTACTCCGTGCTGTGTTGCCACAGCGTCGCCCTGGGTTCCCTGAACGGGTCCCCGCTGTCGCGTTATTTCTATGATGATCTCAGCTTCGAGTATGACCTTACCCCGGCGCAGCACTGGGGCGACGGCAAGGCCGGCGAACTCCACATCAAGGTGGACTGCACCGCCCTGCCCGACGATCTCGACATGTCTGTCGGTACCAATTGGCTGCAGCGCAACGGCAAGGTCTTCACCGTGACCGAGCGGAACTTCGATTTCTCTCAGTCCGACCTCTTCCTGGCGGGAGGTTTCTACCGGAATTACAATGATCCCGACAGGCAGTTCCCGTCCTGGGGCGATCCCCTGAAGACGCTCGTCGTCCCTTCTTCCGAATACCGGCTCTCCGTGTCCGGTGCGCAGGACAAATACCCTGCCTCCAACCTGCAGGACGGCGACCCGGCGACGGCCTGGGTGGCTCCCGGCAACGGTGTGGGCGCCACGGTCAGCATCGACTTCCCGACGCCGCGCCGCATCTCCGACATCGGCATCTGGAACGGCTACCACAAATCGGCTTCGCTCTGGTCGTCCAACAGCCGGATCAGGCGCATGCGTGTGGAGATCACCCGGGCTGACGGCTATGTCGATACTTTTGAGACCGATCCGGAGGATTGGGGGGAGCATTCCCTCTATATGCTGTATGAAAGCAGGGTCCCGCGTTTCGGCGAGATCACCCTCTTGCCGGTGACCAACCTGTCCCGGCAGATCTATGGACGGGAGACGGGTGTCGATGAAGACGGGATCTACCAGTATGACAAGGTGCCCTTCGCTTCTGAAAACGTGGCCCGCATCCGCCTGACGGTCCTCGAGGTCGAACCCGGCACGAAGTACAAAGACCTCTGCCTGTCCGACCTTATCGTCCTGGACGGATTCAGGATCCTGGAGCCGTAGTCCCCGGACGGAAACGAAAAAGTAGAGGACCGCTCTATTCCGGATATCGGAGGTTCTCCTCCGTGGCGCATTCCAGAACCTCGCGGAGGTATTTGGCGGACTCCCAGCGGGCCATCGGGAGGTCGTGCAGCAGCCAGTTACCGCAATCGCGGGGGGCTGCGCCGGGGATCTCCCCGTCGTACTCCGCCACGAAGCGGAAGGTCTCCCGCATCAGCGGAAGGATGTCCGCGGAGCTGTAGTCGCCCCGGATCAGCAGGTAGTTGCCGGTCAGGCAGCCCATCGGTCCCCAATAGATGATGCGGTCCGCCCAGACGGGGTGGCTGCGCAGGTACGTGGCGGCCAGGTGTTCGATGGTGTGGATGGCGCCCTGGCCGAGGGCGGGTTCGCGGTTCGGCTCCTTCATGCGGATGTCGAAGGTCGTGACGACCTCGCCGCCGACGCTGTCCTTGCGGGAGACATAGATCCCGCGCAGCAGGTGTTCGTGGTCGATGGTGAAACTGGGGATCTTGTTCATAGGCGTTCCAACAGGAGTTTGAGATAGGAGAAGGAGTCGTCTGCGAGCGTCTGCCAGAAGTCGCGGTAGCCCGCTTCGGCCTGCTCATGCGAGTCGTGTACGTCGCTGATGATCCGGAAACTCAGGAAGGGCACGCCGTAGTGCCGGCACACCTGCGCGACGGCGGCGGATTCCATGTCGCAGGCCAGGGCGTCGGGATAGATGCCGAGTACGCGGGCGTCGTCTTCCGGGGTGGTCAGGAACTGGTCTCCGGAGCAGATGAGCCCGCAGTGCAGCGGCTGCTTTGCGGGTAGGGACGCGGCCAGGCGGACGAGCCCGGGATCCGCGTCGAAACGCTGCGGCAGACCCTGGACCTGGCCGGGCAGGAAGCCGTCGCCGCAGTCCACGTCGTGGTAGGCGGCCTGCGCACCCACGACGATGTCGGTGCGTTTCAGCCCCTTGGCGATGCCGCCGGCACAGCCGGAATTGATGATGCAGTCGGGACGGTCCTTGAGGATCAGCTCGGTCGTGGCGCGGGCTGCGTCCGCCTTGCCGATGCCGGATTTTACCACGCCGGTGACACCGGCGCGCCGCAGCGCCTCGTACTCCGAGGTCATGGCGACGATGATGCCGGGCTTCATCAGCGGAGTTCTTCGTAGAGCCGGACTTCGATGCCGGAATCGTTGGAATCGAGCACGGTCTTGATCTCCTGCATGTCCGTGTCGGAGAGGTGGTAGGGGATCAGGACCTTCGGCCGGAGGGTCATCGCGGCCTCGACGCACTGGGTCGTGGTCATCGTGTAGGGCTGGTTCGCGGAGAGGAAAGCGACGTCGAGGGGACCGAAACCGGCCATCTCCTCGATGTCCTCGGTGTCGCCGGACACATAGACCCGCAGGCCGTCAAAATCCAGGATGTAGCCGTTGTCCCGCCCTTTGGGGTGGAACTGCAGATGCCCCTCCGTGATGTTGTAGGCCGGGACGGCGATGAGCCCGACGGGGCCGACGCGGAGCGTGTCCCCGTTGCTGACGGCTTCTCCGCCGCCGAACTTGTCCCGGGTCGCCGGGTTGAGCAGGATGCGCGTGCGCTCTCCGCTCAGCTTGCCGATGGCGTCGGGATCATAGTGGTCTCCGTGTTCGTGGGTGATGAGGATGCAGTCCGCCGGGGGGAAGGCGGCGTAGTCGATCTCCTTGTCACCGAGTCGGGTGACGGGATCGACCTGGATGTTGAATCCTTTGTATGTCAGGGCGATGGATCCGTGGCGGATCAGGGTGATGCTGAGTTTGTCCCCGGTAGGGGAGCTGAATTCCGCGACGGGATAGGGGAGCTGTCCGGTGCAGCCGGCCAGGGCGCAGGCGAGCATGAAGGGTATCAGTTTGGTCATTACGTATGCGTTAATAGATAGCGAAGATACAGAAAATATTTATATTTGCACCTCCGAATCATAAAAAGGTGAAAGGAAGTTTGTCCAAAGGTCTGTTGTCCATCAGCCCGCTAGCGGTTTTCCTGCTGGTTTATCTGGTGTCTTCGCTGGTGGCCGGCGACTTCTACAAGGTCCCTGTCTCTGCTGCTTTCCTGGTAGCGGGCGTCTGGGGCATCGCCGTGGCGGAAGGCCCGCTGACCGGGCGCCTGGCGGCGTTTTCCCGCGGAGCGGGGCACCCCAACGTCCTGCTGATGATCTGGATCTTCCTGCTCTCCGGGGCATTCGCCCAGACCGCCCGGCAGATCGGCGCCGTCGATGCCACGGTGTCGCTGATGCTGAGCGCCGTGCCGGCCCGCTGGCTGCTTTCCGGCCTTTTCGTCACGGCCTGTTTCCTGTCCATGGCCATGGGCACAAGCGTGGGCACGATCGTGGCGCTGGTTCCCATCGGGGCCGGCATCGCGGCGCAGTGCGGCGTTCCCGAGCCGTATATGGCCGCCGTGATTGTGGGCGGTTCCTTTTTCGGAGACAACCTTTCCTTCATTTCCGATACGACCATCGCCTCCACCAGGGCTGCCGGGTGCGAGATGCGCGACAAGTTCCGCGCCAACCTCCGCATCGTGCTGCCGGCCTTCGTGGCGGTGGCCGTGCTCTATTTTATCCGGGGCGGGTCCCTGAACGCGTCGTCGGCCCACACGGCCGCGCAGTGGTACCTCGTGCTGCCTTATCTGCTGATCATCGTCCTGGCCCTGTGCGGAATCCACGTGACCGTGGTCCTGGGCTGCGGGATCGCTGCCGTCGCCCTCACCGGCTTCCTGACGGGAGCCCTGGACTGGACGGGCTGGCTGGAAGCGGTGGGCACGGGCATCTCCGGGATGTCGGACCTGATCATCGTGACGCTGCTGGCGGGAGGGCTGCTGGAGCTGATCCGCGCGGGCGGCGGCCTGGACCTGATCATCCGGGGCCTGTCCAGGGGGATCCGCGGCCGGCGCAGCGCCGAGGCGGCCATCGCCGGCATCGTGAGCCTGGCCAACCTGTGCACGGCCAACAACACCATCGCCATCATCACCACCGGCGGCATCGCCCGCGAACTGGCTGACCGTTACGGCGTTCCGCCGAAAAAGACGGCCAGTCTGCTGGACACTTTCTCCTGCCTGGTGCAGGGCCTGATTCCCTACGGGGCGCAGCTGCTGATGGCGGCCGGCCTCGCCGGCATTTCGCCCGCCGCCATCATACCGCATTTGTATTATCCTTTCCTGATGGGACTCTGCGCCGTCCTGTCCATCCTCTTCGATAAGCGTACCGCCTGATGACCCAAGCTTCCCAAAAGTTGAATCCGCTTGTCCGCCTGCGCTATCCGCTGCTGGCGCTGATGGTCATCCTGGCCGTGGTCTGCGGCCTGCTGATCCCGCACGTGAAGATCAACCTGGACATGACGAAATACCTGCCCTCCGACTCGCCGATGCGGGCCGGCCTGGTGCAGATGGAGCGCTCCTTCCCGGCGCTGGACACCCGGATGCGCCTGCTGTGCGTCATGTTCGGACAGACCCCGGAGGATGTGGATGCCACGGGCCGCGAACTCACCGAGCTGACGGGCGGGCTGCGGATCTCCTCCGTCCAGCAGAAGCCGCCCTATGTGCTTTATAATCTGATGCTTGACGCCGAAAGTGACGAGGCGGCGCTCAAGGAGGCGATCCAGGCCCGCTATGGCGCGGACCAGGTGGTCGTGGCGGCCAATGACGAAGGCCGTATGCCTTCCAATCTCGGTTCGATCCTGATCGTGGCCGTGATCATGTTGTTCGCCATCCTGGCCGTGATGTGCTCCTCGCTCATGGAGGTCGTGCTTTTCTTGCTGACCATCGGCATCGCCGTGGCCATCAACATGGGCACCAACGCCTTGCTGCCCAGCGTCTCGGAGATGAGCAACCTGCTGTGCGCCGTGCTCCAGATGATCCTGTCGATGGACTATTCCATCATCCTGATGAATCGCTACCGGCAGGAGAAAGTCGCCGGGCTGCCGAACGAGGCCGCCATGTCCGCCGCCATCCGCGGCGCGACGCCCGCCATCCTGAGCAGCGGCATGACCACGATCGTGAGTCTGCTGATGCTCCTGTTCATCAAGTTCAAGATCGGCGCAGACATCGGCATCGTCCTGAGCAAGGCCGTCGTGTGCAGCCTGATCTGCAATTTCACGGTCCTGCCGGCCCTGGCGCTGCTTTTCGACCGGGCCGTCGTGGCCACGCAGAAGCCGGTGCCCGCCCTGCCCGCCGACCGCCTGTCCCGGTTCGAGATGCGTTTCCGCGTGCCGCTGTGCCTGCTGTTCGTGGCGGTGTTCGCGGGCTCCTTCCTGCTCCAGCGCCGCACGGTGATCTGCTTTTCCGCCGCCTGGCCCACGGAGATTTCGAGCATCTTCCCGCCGCAGAATACCGTGATGCTGGTTTATCCGACCGCGGAGGAGACGGCCGTTCCGGCCATGCTGGAGCGCCTTTCGGACGATCCGCACGTGCAGTCCGCCCTGAGTTATCCGTCCATTTTCCTGGAGCCGCGGACCGCGGAGGAAATGGCCGGCCTGGCCGCCGGCTACGCGCCGGAACTGAATGCGGACCTGCTGCGCATCGTCTATTATGCCTATACGCACCGGGAGCGCAAGGAGCGCCTGCGGATCTCCGAAATCCAGGAGACGGCGTCCGAGCTTTCGGCGCTCGGCCTGGCCCCGGAGGGCTTCGACCAGGACGCCCTGATGAAGAAGATGACCGCCGGCCTGGCGGCCCCGGACCCGGAGCCCCTGCCGGCTGCGCCGCCTTCCCTGCCTGCCGCGCCGCAGGCCGCCCGCCCGGATACGGTGCAGACCGTGGCGGCGGACAGTCTCGCGGTGGCCGCGACGGATTCGCTGAGCGCGCCCGTTCCCGTGGAGGAGAAGGTGGAGGAAGCGGTGAGCGGATATACCTACGAGCAAGCCACGACCCAGCTCACGGCCTCGCAGATGGCCGCTTTCTTCGGCATCGAGCGGGCGCAGGCCAATACCGTCTTCCGGCTCGCCGGCCGGACGCGCCGCTCCGGACAGGAGACGATGTCGCCGTATGAATTCGCCCAGTTCGTCCGCAAGAGCATCCTCGGGGACCGGCGCTATGCCGCCTTCATCCCCAAGGCGTACGTCTCCCAGATTGAAGAACTGGGCCGCCAGCTGGATGCGGCGCTGCTCGCCGGTCCGACGACCCCGCCGCCCGCTCCGGCCGACACCCTGGAGCAGACGGCTCCCCAGCGGGATTCACTGCTTGCGGCGCCTGCCGACAGCGTAGTGCTGGCGGCGGAACCTTCCGTGCCGGAAGTGCCTGCCCCTGCCGTGGAGGAAGAGCCCGAAGTGCCGCCCACGCCGCTGGAGCAGCTGGCCGAGATGGCCCTGTCGGGCCGGAAATACGGTCCGGCGCAGGTCTCCCGCGTGCTTTCCGCCGCCGGCGTCCCCGTCACGCGCGGCCAGATCGACCTCCTGTATCTGTATGCCGGCAGCCGCCGGGACTACGATCCCGACACGCGCCTGAGTCTGGCCCAGCTCCTTCCGTATGCGATCGACACCCTGCTGACGGATCCCGCGCTCGCCCCCTTCCTGGACGGGGAGATGCAGGCCGGGGTGGCCGGTGCCCGCTCCCAGATCGACGAGGCGCTCGGCTCGCTGCGCGCGGGCGATTATTCGATGGCGGCCGTGATCACGGACTATCCTGCGGAGTCCGACTCCACTTTCTCCTTCATCAGCCACCTGCAGTCCCTCTCGGACGCCTCGCTGTCCGGTCCGCACTACCTGGTCGGCGAGTCGGTGATGAACAAGGAGATGCATGACGGTTTCGCCAAGGAACTCCTCCTGCTTACGCTCCTGACGGTGCTGGCCATCTACCTCATCGTGGCCTGGACCTTCCGCTCGGTGCTGATCCCCATCCCCCTGATCATGACGGTGCTGGCCGGCAACTATGTCAACGTGTTCGTGTGCGGACTGGGGGGAGCGACCATGTATTACCTGTCCTACCTGATCATCCAGGGCGTGCTGATGGGCGCCATCATCGACTATTCGATCCTGATGACCAGCTACTACCGCGAAGCGCGCCGCACCCTGGACATTCCGGCTTCCCTCCGGATGGCGTACCGCGGTTCCGGCCACTCCATCATGACCTCCGGCCTGATCATCGTGCTGGTGCCGTATGCGCTGAGCCTGTGGCTGGACGACTTCCTGATCCCGCAGATCCTGCGCAGCCTGGCCGTCGGTGCCTTCTCCGCCATCCTGATCATCCTGCTGATGCTCCCGGCCGTCCTGGCCGTGCTGGACCGTCTGGTGGTCCCGCGGAGCGTCAGGATGGGTCCTTCCGGACTTTCTGGAAAGAAGAAAGGAGTTTGAGAATCTCCAGACCGTATTTCTCCCACAGGACCGGGCCGAAACCGGGGACGGTGAGCATCTGGGCCCGGGAGCCGGGACAGGCGTCGGCAAGGCCCAGCAGGGTCTTCTGGTGCAGGACGATGTAGGCCGGGACCCCCAGGGCGGCAGCCTTTTCGCGCCGCCAGGCGACCAGGGCTTCCACCAGTTCCGGGTGACGGTTGTCGTTGTAGATGTCCCGCGCTTCCTCCGCCTGTTTGCGTGTGCTCCGGGATTTCGTATTCTCCTCCTGCAGCAGCGCCTGGGTCCTGACCTGGCGGTAGCGGTCGAGGTCGAAACCGTCGCTGCTGACGTCCTGCAGGGTATCCAGGTGGACCTGCCATTGCGGCAGCAGGTCGGCGGTGAGGTTCCGGAGCTGTTTGCGCACCTCGGCATTGTCCACTTCCACGGCGAGGACGGGCCGCAGGGCCAGGGCCTCGATCCGGGGCAGGAAATACGCGCAGGCCTTGGCGACGCGTTCCGCCGTCCGTTCCGGATCTCCCTGGAGGGACTGCAGCTGCCGCCGGAAGCGTCCGGCCACCGCTTCGGTCTCTTCCAGGTCCCGGGCCGCCTGCTCCAGTCTTTCCAGCTGCGACGGGTAGAGGGCGGAAAGGGAGTCCCGCCAGATCTTCCGCAGGGTCAGCACCTGACGCAGCAGCGTGCTGAAATCGAAGCAGGAACACAGCTGCTCCAGCTGATAGGCCGCCCGCCACGGGCTGAGGGCGTTTTCGACGGCATCGGCCGGCGGGATGCCCGCGTTGAATGCCGCCACTTCGCTGTCGGCGATGAGCAGTTCGCGGCGGACGGGCCGGGTCAGGGAAATCCCTTCCAGCGAGCGGCAGCGCGACAGTGCCACATAGACCTGCCCGAAGGCGAAGGCGGCACCGGCGTCGATGACCACATGGTCGAAGGTCAGGCCCTGGCTCTTGTGGATCGTGATGGCCCAGGCAGGCCGCAGGGGGAACTGGCGGAAGGTGCCCTTGACCTCCTGCGTGATCTCTCCGGATGCTTCGTCCAGACGGTATTGGAGATTCTCCCACGCCAGCCGCTCCGTTTCCAGCTCTTCGCCCGCATCCGAGAGCACGGTGACCGACTCCTGGGAAAGATGTTGCACCGTGCCCAGTTTGCCGTTGTAATAGCGGCCGTCCGGGTCGTTCCGGATGAACATCACGCGGGCGCCCTCCTTCAGCCGGAGTTCGCCTGCGGCCGGATACAGACTTTCGGGATAATCCCCCTCGACCTCGGCGGAGAAAACCTCCGCCTCGCCGGGAAGGGCTTCCAGGCGGGATTCGTTCAGCGCATCGGCCTGCTGGTTGTGGGTGGTCAGGTGGATCCAGTCTTCTCCCGCCGGTGCGCCGGCCCGGGCGTTCAGCCGGTCCAGCAGGGCATCGGAGATGCGGGCGTCGCGGATGCCGTTCAGGATCTCGATGAAGGTCCGGTCTGCCTGGCGGTAGATGGCCTGCAGTTCGATGGTCACGTAAGGCAGCTGCTGCAGGGCCCGGCTGTGGAAGAAATACGGAGCGGGATAGACCCGTTCCAGGAAGGGCCTTTCCTGCTCCGTGACCACGGGAGACAGCTGGCCCGCGTCGCCGATCATCAGGAGCTGGACGCCGCCGAACGGCTTGGACGAGCGCCGGTAGCGCCGGAGCGTGATATCCACCGCGTCCAGCAGATCCGCGCGGACCATGGAAATCTCGTCGATGATCAGGAGGTCCAGGGTCCTCAGGATCTTGATTTTGTCCTTGCGGAGCCGCCGGTAGCGATCCGGCATCTGGTATTCGGTCTTCAGCTCGGGGACGTCCGGGAGATAGGGGCAGAGCGGAAGCGAGAAGAAAGAGTGGATGGTGCTGCCCTGCGCGTTGACGGCCGCCACGCCCGTCGGGGCCAGTACGACGCAGCGCTTGGACGTCTTCTCCACGATGTAGCGGAGAAAAGTGGTCTTTCCCGTCCCGGCCTTGCCGGTCAGGAACACGGACACGGAGGTCTGCTCCACATATTGCTCGGCCAGTTCAAACAGCCGGTCCTTCTGCAGCATAGGATGCAAAGATAATGAAAAATCAGGCGGCGTCCAGCAGCCGGGCCGCCTCCTCATAGGGCAGACCCGAATCCGTAGATTCAATCCGCTTCCTGGCCTTGGAGGAAGTCTTCAGGAAGTAGTCCATCCGCTGGGGTGTCCGGAACAGGGACTCCACGTAACGTACATTCAAATAGGAGGAAGGGAGAATGTAGCCTTCGTCTGCGAGCAGCCAATTGTCCGGGAACGCCGCCTTGCTGTGCAGCATCCTTCTTTTCGCTCGGACGGAGAGGGTCCCCACCGGAACACCTTTCCGCGGCGCGGCGTTGAAGAAAGTGTCTCCCGTGCCCCAGGGGTACTGGACAGGATGCGAGCAGATATTGGCCGCTACGCAATTCATCTGGACATAAGCAATGGCACGCTCCAATGCCTCATCGTCTTCTTGGATTTCCCGGATATCGACGCCATTCCTTCGAAGTGCTTCGCGTACGCCGTATTTGTGCTGCAGATAACGGGCGTGGCGGGTTTTGAAACCGTTGATAAAAGCAAGTACTTCCTCCCGCGTCCCATAGAGAATGAAATGTACATGATTGGACATCAAGATGAAAGCCAAAATCGTGACGGCAGAGAAGACTGCCTGCGCCGCGATAAAGTTCATTCCATACTTGAAATCTTCCTCTTCCCGAAACCACAGGCCATCTTCCAGATGATCCGTGGACACTAACCAGATTTTCTTTTCGTCATTCATAGCTGTCCGTTTTCTTAATTCCTCGGATTTGCAGTGTATCTCCCTGCATCCGGGTTTGACAAAAATAGTAAAAAACCGCAGATTAGATACCAGGCTGGATGACAAATTTCATCGGTTTGTCTTGCATACTGTGGCCAACGGTCCAAGGGCTGGACCTTTGGGATACAAAAACCGGGTTTTTCGTGCCCGCTGGTCCGAACTATGGACCGTTGGACACGGGGCAAAAGAGCATACAAAAAAAGGAGGCGCAGCGCGGCTGCGTCTCCTTTTCGGAGGTATCGGGAGGATTACTCGATCGCGATGTGGCGCGAAGCGGGAATCTGCTTCTCCGGGGTCTTCTTGGGCAGGACGATGCCGAGCACACCGTTGGTTATGTTGGCCTTGATGGCCTCGATGTCGATGTTCTCCGGCAGGGTGAATGCCTGGTGATAAGAAGTGTAGGAGAACTCGCGGCGCAGATAGTTCTCGCCCTTGTGCTCGTCTTTGTTCTCGTGCTTCTTCTCGAGGGAGATCACGAGTTCTTCGTCGTTGTCCACCCGGATCGAGAAGTCGTCTTTGGTCATGCCCGGCGCGGCAATCTCGATCTCAAACGCCTTGTCGGTCTCTTTGATGTTGACAGCCGGGGAAGCGAACTGCTTCGCGGGCATAACGGCGAAATCGTCGAACAGGTCTCCAAAAATGCTCGGAATCCAAGCCTGATTTCTTCTTGCGGGATACATAATCAAATCTCCTATCATTTAAATGTTGTTTAACTTTTCTTTGTCGTCCCAACCGCGGGACGCCTTAATGAATTACAAGCTGCGGACCATTCTCGTTTTTGGGACAATTTGGCGCAAATCCGCATTTAACTGCCTGGAAATCAGGACATTTTGTCAAAAACGCTGACATTTTTTCACTCGTCCCTGCCTGGATGCTCCGGCCCCCGCCGCAGCAGCACCCATGCCGGATCAGCCAATGGCTCCTCCGCCGGGAATGCCGGCAATGGATCCGAATCAGGCAGCTATGCCGGGATACGGAATGCCGCCACAGGGAATGCCATATCAGATGCCACCGGGAGGAATGCCTTATCCCATGCCGGGATACGGAATGCCTCAGATGGCACCGGGCATCAATGTCCAGCCCGCACAGTTCCAGAAT
>CAMHIP010000020.1 GCA_946185205.1 uncultured Bacteroidales bacterium
AGGAAGGCGCCCAGAACAGGAAGAACCACCACACGCCGTCGGTGAAGAACTTGCCCGTGATGAAGGCCCAGGTCTGCTTGTACTTGAAGCACTGGATCATCGGGATGGACTTCTGCTCGGCGAGGGCGGCCTTCTCGGCGGCCTCGGCGGCATCATCCTGGTGGATGTATTCGAGCTCGGCCTCATTGACATGCTTGCTCTTCTCCGGCTTCTCATACATGAAAGCCCAGAAGAACATCCAGATGAAGCCCAGTCCGCCGATGATGATGAAAGCCCACTCCCAGCCGAACTTGACGGCCAGCGGCGGGATCACGAGCGGAGCGGCGAGCGCACCGACGGAGGCGCCGGCGTTGAAGATGGAAGTCGCGAAAGCGCGGTCCTTCTTCGGGAAATACTCGGCCGTGACCTTGATGGCGGCCGGGAAGTTGCCGGACTCACCGAGGGCGAGGATGCCGCGGCAGAGCAGGAACAGATAGACGGAAGTCGTCGAGATGGCGAGGGCGGCTTTGCTGCCCGCCTCGACGGCACGCATGGCGGCGACGCTGTCCAGGCCGGTGATGTGGGCCGTGGCCCAGCCGCAGGCGGCGTGGAGGCAGGCGCCGGCGGACCAGACGCCGATCGAGATCAGGTAGCCCTTCTTGGTGCCCATCCAGTCCACGAACTTGCCCGCGAACAGGCAGCAGATCGCGTAGAAGATGGAGAAGAAGGACGTGATGGTGCCGTAGTGGGCATCCGTCCAGTGGAATTCCGGTTTGATGAATTCCTCGTAGGTGAGGGAGAGGACCTGGCGGTCGAGGTAGTTGACGGTGGTCGCCACGAAGAGCAGCGAGCACAGCCACCAGCGCCAGTTGGTCATCAGTTTTTGTTGCGTGGTTGCCATATCGTTATTTTACTTCTTGGATAATTTGCAGGGCATTCTTGCAGAGTTCGGTGATCTTGGACCATTCGCCGGCGGCTATGACGTCCTTGGGGAAGAGGTTGGATCCCATGCCGACGCAGGTCACGCCGGCCTTGAACCAGGCCTCGAGGTTGGCCTTTTCGGGCTTCACGCCGCCGGTGACCATCAGCTGGCTCCACGGCATCGGGGCGCGCACGCCCTTGACGAAACCGGGACCGAGCACGTCGCCGGGGAAGACCTTGCAGATGTCGCAGCCGGCCGCCTGGGCGGTGCTGACTTCCGTCGCCGTGGCGCAGCCAGGGCAGTAGGGGATGAGCCGGCGGTTGCAGACCGGGGCGATCTCGGGATTGAACATCGGACCGACCACGAAATTGGCGCCGAGCTGGATGTAGAGGGCTGCCGTGGGAGCATCGACCACCGTGCCGATGCCCATGATCATGCCGGGAAGCTCCTTGTTGGCGAATTTGACGAGCTCGCCGAACACTTCCTGGGCGAAGTCGCCGCGGTTGGCGAATTCGAAGGCGCGGACACCGCCTTCGTAGCAGGCCTTGACGACCTGCTTGGCGATGTCGAGGTTGCCGTTGTAGAACACCGGCACCATGCCGGTCTCCTTCATGGCCTGGATGACCTGGAGTTTGTTGTATTTTGCCATAATCGTTGCTTGCTTATCTCTGTACGCGGCCGCTGGCATTGCCGCCGGCGAGGCTGAGGACCTCGGCTTCGCTGACCAGGTTGAAGTCGCCGTTGACGGTGTGTTTGAGCGCGGATGCCGCGACGGCGAATTCCAGGGCGGAAGCCTGGTCGCCGGGATACTTGAGCATGCCGTGGATGAGGCCGCCGGAGAACGAATCCCCGCCGCCGACGCGGTCGATGATGGGATTGATCTCGTAGCGCTTGCTCTGGTAGAACTCCTTGCCGTCGTAGATGAGGGCCTTCCAGCCGTTGTGGGTGGCGCTGAAGCTTTCGCGCAGCGTGCTGACGACATATTTGAAGCCGAACTGCTCCTTCATCTGGCGGAAGATGCCTTCGTAGCCGGCGGCATCGGTCTTGCCTCCTTCGACATCGGCATCCGGCTTGAAGCCCAGGCAGAGCTCCGCGTCCTCTTCATTGCCGATGCAGACATCCACGTACTGCATGAGCGGACGCATGATGGAGATGGCTTTCTCGCTGGTCCACAGTTTCTTGCGGAAGTTGAGATCGACGGACACGGTGACGCCGTGGCGCTTCGCGGCCTCGCAGGCGAGTTGGGTCAGGTGCGCTGCCTTGTCGGAGATGGCCGGGGAAATGCCGGACCAGTGGAACCAGGCGGCGCCTTCCATAATGGCGTCGAAATCGAAGTCGGCGGGATCGGCTTCGGCGATGGCGGAATGTGCGCGGTCATAGATGACTTTGGAGGGGCGCATGGAGGCGCCGGTCTCGGCGTAGTAGAGTCCGATGCGGTCTCCTCCGCGGGCGATATAGTCGGTCCGCACGCCGTAGCGGCGCAGGGCGTTCACGGCGATCTGGCCAATTTCGTGTTTGGGCAGTTTGCTTACATAATAAGCGTCGTGGCCGTAATTGGCGAGGCTGACGGCCACATTGGCCTCCCCGCCACCCGGGATGATGCGGAACGAATCCGTCTGGATGAAACGATCGTTGCCGGGAGGGCTCAGCCTCAGCATGATTTCTCCGAAGGTGATGACTTTGGACATAATTAATTGAATTGGTTTTTGTGCTAGCTTACAAATATACACATTTTTTGCAACTATCCTAACAAAGAAACCCGCACCGGGGTGGGTGCGGGTCCTTTTTGCTCATCCCGGAGCCGATCCGGGATCGGGGTGCGGGGACTACTCCTGCGGGAGGCCGTAACCGTTGGTCACCTGGCCCTTGGACTGCTGGAGCGTCGTCAGCGGCAGCGGATGGAAGTAGAGGGGAACGTCGGAATTGTCGATGCCGGAGAGCATGTTGTAGTCCCAGAGACCGTTCTTCTCCTTGACCATGCCGACGGCCCAGTCGGTCTTCTTGTAACCGTCGGCCTCGAGCGCCTTGGCCTTGTCGCCGGCCGGGTCGATGTACTCGAACAGGCCCTCGATGGCGAGGTTGTGCTTGGTGCCGACCACGGCGCCGCTGGAGGTCGTGGTGGTGTAGTCATAGACACCGCGCCAGCCCGGGGTGCGGGCGGGATCGTCCGCCACACGGTTGTGCGTATTGACGCCGACTTCGTTGCCGGAGAGATCCACGAGCTTGGTCCAGACGTAGTTGGAGATGGTGCGGCCGTTGGAGAAGGTGTAGTGGCCGTCCTTCTCGAGACCGGCGATGACGGTCTTGAGTTCGGCGCGCATGGCCTTGCCCAGTTCAGTGAACTTGCCGGCGCGCAGTTCGGCGAACTTGATGTCGCCGTCGCCGATGCACTCGCGCTTGAACTCGTCGATGATGGCGTTATCATCCACGGAGCTGAGGGCAGCTACACCTGCGCGGGCACGCAGCTGGTTGACCAGGCTGAGGGCTTCGCCGCTGTCACCGAGGGCGAGATCGACCTGGGCGAGTTTCAGCATCGTGTTGTCCATACGGAAGAAGGCGTAGTTCATGCCGGAGTTGCGGCAGGCGGTCACGTACGGGGTCTTCATCTTGTTGATGTCCCACTTGTTGATGGCGATGCCGCCCTTCAGGCGGGAGCCGGAGATCAGCTGGACGATGGCCTCGGAACCCTTGCCGTCGGAACCGGTCACGGTGGCGGAGGCATCCCAGCGGAGGTCACCGTCTTCCCAGATCTGGTAGTAGGCGGTCGGGATCACGCGGATGCCGGAGAAGACTTTGCAGGGCGCTGCGTTCTTGGTGGCGCCGTCGGACGGGCGGCCCTGGGAGTAGGGACGCTCGGACTGCAACGGGGCCTGGTTGCCGACTTCCCAGATGGATTCCGGGGAGACCTGCATATCCATGATGTACTGGAGACTGCGCTGGTAGGGGTTGCCCAGGCCGCGGTCGTCGTTGGTGACGAGCGTCAGGGTACCCTTGGCATCGCCGGAGATGACCTTGCGGAAGTAGGTCTGGGCCTCCTTGTAGTAGGTCTGCCAGTCGCTGCGGCGGGTGAAATCGGCCTTGGCGGAGCTGTTGCTGTACTTGGCGGACTCAAAGGAGACACCTTCGTACAGGCCGGCCACGTCGGTGCGGATGGTCTGGTAGCCGCCGGCCATCAAATTGGCTTCAGCGATCAGCATGTTCGCAAAGGTGCGGGACATGCGCTCGGCCTGGATGCCGCCCTGACCGAGGTAGTACATCTTGCTCTCGACTTCCTTGAGCTTGGCGATCACGTTGTCCAGGATCGTGAAGCGGGAAGTCAGGGGGAATCCTTCGTCCACGGCCTGGTTCTCCAGACCGTAGGGGACATCGCCGAAGTGGCGGATGAGCTCGGTGTAGCAGTAGGCCCACATCGTCCAGGCCTCGCCCCAGAGCTGGGTCCAGTCGTTGACGCCGGTGGCGTTCTTGAACTCGTCTTTCTGCTCGATGATACCGGCGATGCGGGAGCAACGGGCCAGGATCGTGTAGAGGTTGGTGAACTGGCCGCTCTTGGAGTTGACGCCCGTCAGGGCCATGTCCAGATAGCCGACACGGCCGTTTCCGGAGTTGTATTCAGGATAGTACTCGGCGTCGGAGGCGGAGTCGTTCCAGTTGTAGTTGCCGCCGCCGGCCACGCTCAGGTAGGTACGGTAGCAGTAAGACAGGGTCTTGAAGGTCTCGCTGACGGACGAGGTCACGAACTCATTGTCCATCTTGTCGGGCTGGGGGACGCTGAGGTACTCGTTCGGCTTGCACTGGCTAAGGGTGAAGCAGACGGCGAGAGCTGCGATGGCGTAAAGTATCTTTTTCATATTCTTTCTTCTTTATCGGTTAGAAGGAGACATTGACACCGAGGACGAAGGACCGAGCACGCGGGTAGGCGCCCCAGTCGATACCCGGAGTCGGATAGGCGGCGCCGTTGATGTTCTGGGCGGTGCTGACCTCAGGGTCGAGTCCGGAGTACTTCGTGAGGGTGAAGAGGTTATAGACGGTCGCATAGACACGCAGGGAGCTGATGGCGAGGGCCTTGGCGAAACTGGAGGTGTTCGGCAGGCTGTAGCCGACGGTCAGGGTGTTGAGACGCAGGTAGCTGCCGTCCTCGATACCGAGGGTGGAGATGATGCCGTTCTCGTTGGTGCACACGGGCCACTGGGCATTGGCGTTGAGGGCCTGGAGGGCGCTGGGCTCATGGACGCGGACGAGCTGTCCGTTCTGGATGTCGTAGATCTTGAAGCTGTCCTTCATGAAGCCGAGGTGGTTCTCATAGAGACCGGACTCCTTGTAGCCGTTGAGGGTGGCGAGCTTGGTGATGTTGTAGATCTGGTTGCCGACACTGTAGTTGAAGTAGGCGCCGAAGTCCCAGTTCTTGTAGTTGGCGGTGATGTTGAAACCACCGGTGAAGAGCGGGTTGGTGTTGCCGATGATCGTGTAGTCCTTCTCATCGATCACGCCGTCAGACTCGGTATCCTTGAAACGCGGGAGGCCCGGATAGGCCACCTGGCCGGAGGGGACGAACTTCTGGGTCTCATACCACTGGCCGGCAAGGTTGCCGCTCAGGTCGGGAATGCCGTCCTTGAGGGTGTAGATGTGCGTGGCGGTGTCGTAGTCGAAGTCGCTGACCTGGTACAGGCCGTCGTAGATCAGACCGCGGACCAGACCGATCGGCTTGCCGACGAACAGGCCGAAGTCGTTGCCCGGGTTGCCGGAGTGGAACCAGCTGGAGCCGTAGATCGGGGTGACGCTGTCGGAGAGCTGGTCGATGTTGTTCTTGTTGAAGTTGATGTTGCCGCCGAGGGTCAGGCCCCAGTCGCGGGTCTGGACGAGGATGGCGTTGAGGGACAGCTCGACACCCCTGTTGGAGGTCTGGCCGATGTTGGCGTAGGTGCTGGTGAAACCGGTGATCGGGGACAGCGTCATGTTCATGAGCAGGTCCTTGGTCGTGTTCCAGTAGAGGTCGAGGGTACCGGAGAGGCGTCCGTTCAGCACGCCGAAGTCGATACCGAGGTTGCGGGTGACGGTGGTCTCCCACTTCAGGTCCGGATTGGCCATCGAACTCTTGACGGTGTAGGTGCCGTACTGCTTGTTGGCGATGGAGTAGTAGGCGGAATTGGACTCCCAGCTCTGGGACCAGAGGTCGGCGTTGATGCCGTCGTTACCGACGGTACCGTAGGAGAGGCGGAGCTTGAGGTCGTTCAGCCAGCTGACATCCTTGAGGAACGGCTCCTCGCTGGCGCGCCATGCGAAGGCGGCGGCGGGGAAGTAGCCCCAGCGGTGGGACGGAGCGAACTTGCTGGAACCGTCGGCACGGAACGTCACCGTGAAGAGGTAGCGGTCGAGCAGCGAATAGTTCACGCGGCCGAAGAAGGAGAGGATGCGGTTCGGCGTGCTGTAGCCCGTGTAGAACTTGCGCTTGATCGTCGAAGCGTTGGAGTCGAACTGGTCGATCATCGTGAAGGCGTTCTCCTTGGTGAAGTTGGCGGGGAAGTGGTCTGCCGTGATGGTCATGGAGTCGCCGCCGGTGTTGGAAACCTCGTGTCCGGCCAGGATGTTGAAGTGGTGTGCGTCGCCCAGGTCGAACTCATAGTTGAGGGTGTTGGTCCAGCGCATGCTCCAGGAATTGCCCTGATAGACGGTGGCGTCGCCGGCGTGCTGCTTCTCGCCGGTGGAGTCGTCGATGTAGTTGTTGCGGATGGCGCCGGACCAGGTCTTGTTCTGGTTGTAGGCGCGGCCGCCGGAGAGGTCGGTGTGGTAGGTCAGGCCCTTGACGATGTTCCAGTTGAGGGAGAAGGTGCCGCGGAGCGACTGGCGGTGCTGCTCGGGCTCGTAGTCAAGAAGCTGCTTGACAGGGTCATAGACATCCCAGAGGACGCCCTTGCCATACTGCTCGACGGCGCCTTTCTGCAGGGCGTCGAGGTTGCCGTACTGGCGGATGATGTCCGTGGAGATCGGGCGGTAGCGGTAGGAGGAGGAGAGGACGGAGCCGCTGCGGCTGCCGGTGCCCTCGTAACCGAAGGAAGTGACATCGGTATAGCGCAGGTCGAGGCCGACGTTGAGGCGGTCGGAGATCTTCTGGTTGACCTTGAGGGAGATGTTGCCGCGCTTCTGCCAGGAGGCGACCTTCATGCCCTCTTCGTCGTTCCAGTTGGCGGACAGGAGAACCTTGGTGGACTCGGTGCCGCCGGAGATGCTCAGGTCGTGGCTGTGGGAGAAGGAGCTGTTGTAAACCTCTTTCTGGACGTCATACTTCTGGACGTTCTTGTAGCGGTTGATGTCACCGAATTCGCCGATGCCGTAGAGCTCAGCGAAAGGATCGGCCGCGTAGCTGGCATCATGGGCGTAGGCGTTGGCCCAGATATAATAGAGGTAGTCGTAGGGACCGAGGGCCTCGAGGTACTTGGTCGGAGTGTTCAGCTTGGCATAGCCGCTGTAGGTCACGCGGACCTTGCCTTCCTTGGCGCCCTTGGTGGTGATGAGGATGACGCCGTTGGCGCCGCGGGCACCGTAGATGGCGGTGGAGGAAGCGTCCTTCAGCACATCGATGCTCTCAACCTGGTCGGAGGGGATGTCGCTCATCGTACCGGCCACGCCGTCGATGAGGATGAGCGGCTCGTTGCTCTGGGAGATGGAGCCGCCACCGCGGACGCGGATGTTCATCGTGGCGCCCGGACGGCCGTCCTGAGAGACGATGTTCACACCGGGCATCTTGCCCTGCAGGGCCTGGGCCACGTTGGCGACCGGAGCGGAGGAGAGCTGCTTGGAGTTGACGGAGGCGACGGAACCGGTGAGGTCACGGCGCTTGACGGTCTGGTAACCGATGACGACGGTCTCGTCGAGGAAGAGGGCATCCTCCTGGAGGACGAAGTTGACCGTGCCCTGGTTGGTGTAGCTGACGGCCTGGTCGGAGTAACCGATGCAGGAAGCCACGATGGTAGAATTGGCCGGCACGGAGATGGTGTAGTTGCCGTCGAGGTCGGTCACCACGCCGATGGTGGTGCCGCGGACGACGACGCTGGCGGCCACGATGGGCTCACCGTTGGCGTCCTTCACCGTTCCCGAAACCTTGTTCTGGGCGAAAGCGACGGCGCCGGTCACAAGGACGAGCAGCCCCGCAATCACCATTCTGAGATGATTTTTCATCATTTGGGAATTTTGGTTAAACAAAAATATGGTTAGTTAAAACTATGTCGTGTATTGTGGCATAACTGCGCAAAAGCAGCACGCAAATATACAAATAATTACAATAAATGATGCATATTTCTGAAAAACCGCTGCATTTGTGAAAACAACGCATATTTTCTATCTTTGGAGACCACAATACGATTGACCGATGAAACGTATCCTGTTCCTGTTCCTGTTTGTCTTCTCCGTTATCGGCCTCCGCGCGCAACAGGCCCCCGATCCCGCCGTGTTCGCCCGTCCGCCGATGGAGTACCGGACCGCCGCCTGGTGGCACTGGATGGACGGGGCCATCACCCGCGAGGGCATCACCAAAGACTTGGAATCCATGAAAGCCCAGGGCATCGGCAATGCCACGGTGCTCAATATCTACCGCCTGATCGGCATCGACCGGGGCTTCCAGTCCGTCAAGTTCGACAGCCCCGAATGGTACGCCATGTTCCGGCATGCCGTGGAAGAGGCCGACCGGCTGGGCATGCAGATCGGCGCGGCCAACTGTGACGGCTGGTCGGAGAGCGGCGGCCCCTGGATCACCCCGGAGACCTCGATGAAGCAATATACCTGGCGCAAGACCTTTGTCAAGGGGACCGGCCGGGAGCAGCGCATCCCGCTGGCGGAGCCCTACTCCAAGGAGCGCTTCTACCGCGACGTGGCGGTGGTGGCCTACCGCGACGCGGCCCCCAACAGCTTCGTGGCCGCCGCGCCCCGGATCTCCTGCAAGGGAGGTTATCCCGTGGAAACCCTGATCAAGAGCCACAAATACCACGACGAGACGCGCCACATCGACCTCTACGACGATTTCCCCGCGGAGATCCTGCTCGACGGCAACCCGACCACGGGCCTGACCATCAACGAGGACAAGACCGTGCGGCTGGATTTCGCGAAGCCCTTCACGGCGGAGGTCCTGCAGATTTATATTATGGTGTCGGCGGCGAAATTCCCCATCCCGGTGCTGATCGAGGTTTCCGACAACGGCACGGACTGGCGCGAAGCGGGCCGGGTCTATCCGAAGGCGGCGAATGCGCTGCAGAAGCTGCCCTTCGCCCGTACGACGGCGCGCCACTGGCGCCTGACGGTCAACGAACCCCTGTCGCCGACCACGCTCAGCGAGCTCTGCCTGCTGCAGGCGGGGGAGCGCGGCGTGTGGGATACGGATCCCGGCACGGCCATCGCCCGGCCGGAAGACGTGCTCGACCTGACGGACCGCATGGAGGCGGATGGGACCCTGCGCTGGGCGGCGCCCCGGGGCAACTGGACCGTGATCCGCTTCGGTTACACTTCCAACGGCAAGTTCAACCACCCGGCCTCCCCGCAGGGCGTGGGCCTGGAGTGCGACAAGATGGACTCCACGGCGCTGGACATCCATTTCAAGGCCTTCCCGGAGAAACTGATCCGTGCCGCCGGGCCGTATGCCGGCAAGACCTTCACCTACTTCCTGGTCGATAGCTGGGAGTGCGGCCAGCAGAACTGGACGGCCGCTTTCCCCCAGGAATTCAGCAAGATGCAGGGCTACAGCCTGACACCCTGGATCCCCGTCCTGTGCGGCGAGCGGATCGGCAGCGCCGCGCTCTCGGAGGCCTTCATCCACGATTTCGACTGCGTGCGCGGCGAGCTGGTCCGCGTGCACTACTTCAAGCACCTGGCGGACCTGTGCCACCGCGCCGGGATGCAGCTCTGGTCCGAGGGCATCTACGGCGGCGCCTCGATGCCGCCGGTGGATGTGCTGAAATCCTATGAATTCTGCGACGTGCCGATGACGGAGTTCTGGGCGCAGGCGAGCGAGTACCGCGACTGGCCCATCGTCTATCGGCCTGCGAATTACGGCAATCACGCCATCCCGTACCACGTGTCTCTGATTTATGACAAGCCCGTGGTGGGCAGCGAGGCCTTCACGGGGATGGCGCTCTACAGCGATTCGCCCATCGACCTCAAGCTCTACGGCGACCAGGCCTATACGCAGGGCGTCAACCGGATGATCCTGCACAGCTATGTCCATCAGCCGGACGACCGCCGTCCCGGCGTCACGCTCGGCATCTACGGGCAGACCTTCAACCGCAACAATACCTGGTTCAATGCCGCCGACGGCTTCTTCGCCACGGAGGCGCGCATCCAGTATCTCCTGCAGCTGGGCGACCGGCGGGCGGATGCGCTCGTGTATCTGGGCGACCGGCTGCCCAATGCGGAGATGACTGCGGCCGAGATCGCCCGCACCCTGCCGGAGAATGTCAAGTTCCAGTATATCAACCAGGAAGTCCTGCTGAACCGGCTGAGCGTCCGCGACGGCCGCATCTGGCTGGACGGGAAGCATCCCTTCAAATTCCTCGTGCTGCGGGGCGACCGGATGGAGATCGGGACCGCCCGCCGGGTGGAGCAGCTGGTGGACGCCGGCGCGCTGGTCTATGGGCCGAAGCCCGTCTCGACGCTGTCGCTGAAAGACTTTGACCGCAACAATGCCGAGCTGGCGCAGATCGCCGCCCGCCTCTGGGACGGCGGCCGGGTGCTGACGGAGCTCAAGGCGCTCAAGGCCGCCTATACGCCGGACCTTCGCGTGCGCGGCATCGGCATCGACGACATCCTGTGGTACCACAAGACGCTGGGCGATACCGATTATTATTATATCAGCAACAAGGACAACGCCCGCGCCATCCATTTCGAGGCGGTGTTCGACCTGCCGGACGGGCGGCCTGAGATCTGGGATCCGATGGCCGGCACCGTCCGGGAGCAGATGATGTACGACTGCGCCGACGGTGCGACCGTGGTCCCGCTGACCCTGCAGCCCCGCCAGGGGCTCTTCGTGCTGCTGCGCCGCGGCGGCAGCCGTGTGCAGCACATCTTCCGGCTGACCGACCTGCAGGGCGAGGCGCTCTTCCCCAACACGGGCGGAGACTTCTCCCGCGCCGTGCCGGAGGCGTACCGGGGCGGGGACGGGGAGATTCACCTGCGTTCGCTCGAAGCCGGTTCGTACCTGGCCGGCTACTCGGATGCGGTGGCCTGCCGCATCGACCTGGACGCGCCCGGGCGGGTGGTCCTGGACGGGACGGACGGCACGATGACCTTCGAGGACGAGCCTGCCCTGGGGACGATGCCCATCGGCGGCTTCCGCGAGCTGACCGGGTTCCTGGATCCGCGCATCAAGCATTATTCCGGCCGCATCACCTACCGGACCCGGGCCTTCCTGCCGGAGGGCTTCATCCGGGACGGCCGCCGGGTGCTCATCAGCCTGCCCGCCTTCGGCAGCACGGCCACGCTGACCATCGGCGGACGCACGCTGGAGACGGTGTGGGATCCCGCCGCCCTGACGGACATCACGGAGGCCGTGCATCCGGGGGAGAACGAGATCGTCATCAGCGTGACCAACCCCTGGCGCAACCGCCTGATCGGCGACAAGGCCGGCGTGCCCTCGACGGAGGAGCACTGGACGACCTCGCCGCTGCAGCAGAAACATATCCCGCCCCAGCAGATCCTGCATGAATACGCGCTGCTCTATCCCGCCGGCATTTCCAAGCCGGTCGTGATCTACAGCGAAGGCGCGGAACGGGTGGTAAACAATTGACAATCATTCAGATTATATGAACCGTCTCCTCCTTTCCCTGTCTGCCCTGCTTTTCTGTCTCGGCGCTCTGGCGCAGGAACGCGTCGAACGCTGGGGCTGCTATGAGATATCCCTGCCCGCCGCCGTGTCCGGCAATCCCTTCGACGTGGCGCTCAGCGCCACATTCGCCAGCGGCGGCCACAGCGTGACCGTCCGCGGGTTCTACGACGGCGACGGAGTCTTCCGGATCCGCTTCATGCCCCCGGAGGAGGGACGCTGGACCTATGTCACCGCGAGCCGGGTTCCGGCCCTGAACCGCAAGCGCGGCAGTTTCGACTGCGTAGCGCCTTCGGCCGGCAACCACGGCCCGGTGGAGCCGGACGGGCGGCATTTCCGGTATGCCGACGGCACGCGCTATTATCCTGTCGGTACGACGGCCTACGACTGGATGCACGTGGGGGACGAGGCGGCCGCGCAGACGGTGGAATCGCTCCGCGAATCGGGCTTCAACAAGCTCCGGATGCTGTTTTTCCTCCACAATCTGCCGGTGGAGTATCCCGATGTCTATCCTTTCGTCCGGAAGGCCGACGGGAGCTGGGACTATACGCGTTTCGATCCCGCCTATTTCCACTATGTGGAGCGGCGGCTGCTGGCCCTGCAGGCAATCGGTGTGGAGGCGGACCTGATCCTGTTCCATCCCTATGACGGCGGGCGCTGGGGCTTCGACCGCATGTCGCTGGAGGCCAACCTGCGCTACCTGTCCTACATCACGGCCCGTTTCTCCGCCTTCCGCCACGTCTGGTGGTCGCTCGCCAACGAATGGGACGGCGTGAAGGGCATTCCGGCGGAGGACTGGGACCGGTTCGCGGCGGCCGTCTCCGCCGGCGACCCGTATCACCACCTGCTCTCGATCCACGGCTACACGGCGACCTATTACAATTATTTCGATCCGGTCTTCACGCACGCCAGCATCCAGGACCACGGACCCGTGCTGGAGCGCGGCCGGGCGCATACCGTCAGCCAGATCTACAAGAAGCCCGTCCTCTTCGACGAAGTCTGCTACGAGGGCAACGTGGGCAGCCGCTGGGGCTGGCTGAGCGGGCAGGAGATGCTGCGCCGGATGTACAACGGGCTGATGTGCGGGACCTATGTCACGCACGCGGAGACCTTCAACGCCGAGGCGGGGACTTCCGCCGAGGACGCCAACAATTTCCTGGCCTACGGCCGGACCTTCCGGGGCGAATCCTGGAAGCGTATCAAGTTCCTGCGCGCCGTGCTGGACGACCTTCCGAACCCGCCCGGCCTCGCCGACCACAACTGGGACGAATACACCACCACCGCGGGGGAGGGCTGCTACCTGATCTACTTCGGAAACGAGATCCGCAGCGAATGGGTCTTCGACCTGCCGGTCAAGAACGGCCCCTGGGCCCGCCCGCAGGCGGGCGAAAAGTACCGGGTGGAGATCCTCGACACCTGGAACATGACGGTCACGCCCTGCCCGGTCGTCTTCGAGACCGCCGCGCCCGGCCGCTACCGCATCCGGGACAAGGAAGGACGCAGCGTCCGCCTGCCGGACACCCCTTATCTGCTTCTGAGAATCAAGAAGATATGAAACCAATTTCCACCGTTTTCCTGGCCGCGGCCGCGGCCCTGCTGCTCGCCGCCTGCGGCAGCCCTGAACAGAAGGCCCCTTACGGGACCTACACCAACCCCATCCTGGGGGGCGACTATCCCGACCCGTCCATCGTGCGGGACGGCGATGACTATTACATGACCCATTCGTCGTTCGACTACAACCCGGGCCTGGTCGTGTGGCATTCCACCGATCTGGTGAACTGGGAGCCCATCAGCTATGCCCTGCAGACCTACCTGGGCAGCGTCTGGGCCCCGGACATCTCCAAGATCGGAGACAAGTTCTATATCTATTTCACCGTCCACGGGGCGGGCAACTGGGTGGTCTATGCCGATACGCCCTACGGCCCCTGGAGCGAGCCGCACGACCTGCACGTGGGGCAGATCGATCCCTGCCCGGCCGTGGGGGACGACGGCCAGAAGTGGCTGTTCCTCAGCGGCGGACAGCGCATCAAGCTGACCGACGACGGACTGGATACCGTCCCGGGTACGCTGGAGAAGGTCTGGGACGGCTGGGCCATCCCGGAAGGCTGGCTGACCGAAGGGCTTGCGATGGAGGGACCGAAGATCCGCAAAGTCGGGCCCTGGTGGTATTTCGTGGCCGCCGAGGGCGGCACCGCAGGCCCGCCTACGAGCCACCTCGTGGCCATCGCGCGCAGCAAGAGCGTGGACGGCCCCTGGGAGGAGTCGCCTTACAATCCGCTCGTACACACCTACCACAACACCGACCGCTGGTGGTCGCGCGGACACGGTTCGCTCATCGACACCCCGGACGGGCGCTGGTATATCGTCTATCACGCCTATGAGAACGGCTACTACAACCTGGGCCGCCAGACCCTGCTGGAGCCGGTGTGGCTGGACGAAGATGGCTGGTGGCGCAACTACGGCGAGAACATCGTCGAGGATCCCATCGCCGCTCCGCTGCCCCTCAAGCCGTATGACCGCAAAGCGCGGCTGGGCGAGTTCCGCATTGGCCTGGACTGGAAGTACTACAAGGACTTCGACCCGAGCCGGGCGAGCGTTTCGGACGGCGTGCTGACGCTCAAGGCCACGGGTTCCAGCCCGGCCGACGCTGCGCCGATGCTGTTCGTGGCGGGGGACCAGGCCTACGAGTTCGAGGTCGAAATCGACCGCGATCCCGGTGCGACGGCCGGCCTGGTGATCTATTACAACAGCCAGTATTATATCGGCGAGGGCATCAGTAACGCCGGCACGATGCGCTGGCGCCGCGACCGCGGCGGACGGCGTGCCATGCGTACGCCGGACGTGACGCACATCTGGCTGCGGCTGCGCAACGATCACCAGATCGTCTCCGCCTATTATTCGCTCGACGGCAAGGAGTGGAAGCAGGACGACTGGGGGATCGAGATCTCCGGCTACAACCACAATGTCTTCCACGAGTTCCAGAGCATGCTGCCGGGGCTGGTGGCCGCCGGCGAAGGCGAGGTCCGCTTCAGCAACTTCAAATATCGCAAACTGTAATGAATAATAAGTGCTTTGTTGCCGGTCTTGCCGGCCTGTTGCTCTGTGTCGGGCTGGCCGCGCAGACGATCAACTATAAGGGCTCGGAGGTGACGCTCGGGCCGCGGGCGCTATACGTCGATGGCAGTCTCTCCGACACGGAGGCTGCGAAGTCGCCCTATGTTTTCAATGACTTCGTCGAAGCGATGTCCCGCCTCCGGGACGGGACGCGTCAGGAGCCGATGCGCGTCTATATCGCACCCTGGGTCTATTGGGTGGATGATCCGGACGACGGACAGATCCGCCGGGCGGCACCCGGGAGCAGCACGCCCTTCGGGATGGTGGTCCGCTGCGAGGCGCTCCAGCTCCTGGGCATGACGGACAACGCCCGCGACGTCATCCTGGCCTCCGCCCGCGGACAGACCCAGGGCGCCGTGGGCAATTTCACGATGTTCGACTTCTGGGGCGACGACCTGGTGGTCAAGGACCTGACGATGGGCAACTACTGCGACATCGACCTGGTCTATCCCCGCCGTCCCGAGCTCGGCCGCAAGGCGAAATATTCGGCCATCACGCAGGCGCAGGTGTCCTTCTGCCACGGCGACCGCATCTTTGCGGAAAACGTCCGCTTCGAGGCGCGTCTCAACCTCAGCCCGCTGACCGGCTCCAAGCGCATCCTCTTCAAGAACTGCCACATGGAGAGCACCGACGACTCGCTCAACAAGTGCGGCGTCTATCTGCACTGCGACCTCGACTTCTGGGGCCGCCAGCCCTTCGGCAGCGTAGATAACTACGGCACCGTTTTCCTGGACTGCGACTTCAACATCATGCACGAGGAAGCGGTGCAGGCCGTCAGCAAGGGGGTGGGGCGCCATTCGCTCGTCGATGTCCGCTACCACACCGCCGGACGGCCGGTCTATCTGGCCTGGACCTTCCGGCCGGAAGAATGGCTGCGCTGCTACCAGTACAATATCTCGCTCGACGGCCAGCCCGCATTCGTGGGCGCCGCCAAGCCCTACAATACCGTCCTGCTGGACCAGAAGGCGCAGCTCGCCGCCTACCGCCTCGTCGAGGAAGACGGCACGGTGCTCTACAATACCTGGAACCTGCTGCGCGGCACCGATGACTGGGACCCGGAGGGGATCCGGGAGCGCGTCCGCGCGCTGGAACGCCGCGACGGGCAGAATTATTCGGACATTCCCACCTGCCTGGACATCAACCTGCGCGAAGCCGCCCTGCAGACCGGCGGCGATCCGCTCCGGCTGGAGGCGAACGTCTATCGGCACCTGGGCTACCGGCTGGACAACCAGCACGTCTTCTGGCAGGTCCAGCCCGGATATGAGCGCTTCGTGCAGCTGAAAGCGAACGGCTACGGCTGTACCGTCACGCCGGTGAACCACGAAGACCGGGCGCAGACCTTCGACGTGGTCGCCTATACCCGCGAGGGCCTGGAGTGTGCCGTGAAACTGACGGTGTCTCCGGACTTTGTGGAGGCGCCGGTCCTGACGAAGGCGCCGGTGCTGACCCTGTCCGGCGGCACGGCCACGGTGGACTATGCGGCCGACCTGCAGGGCCGTGCGGACGAGTCGCTCGTGACCTGGTACCGCTGCGACGACCGCAGGGGCAGGGGCCGGGGCGCCGTTCCGGTGGCCGTTTCCCGCGGCGGCAAGCCGCTGAAATCCTATGCGCTCACCCGGGCCGACGTGGGCAAGTACCTCGCCGCGGGCGTGGCCCCGAAGCATCTCCGCTGCCTGCCCGGGCAGGAGGTGCGCGTGGTCTCCAAGTCGCCGGTCAAGGCCTCCCAGGTGCTTCCCGGCCGCATCCTGTCCACCGATTTCTCCGATTTCCCGACGGACAACCAGCCGCTCGTGAAGCCGGGCTTCTGGACGGTGGACGCCTTCAAGCCCGCCGACACGGCCGAATATGCCTGGGAAGTGGATCCCGCGCAGCCGTGCTGGACCTGGGGGACCGGCATCAACGGAGCCAAGGGCTACGGCATCCAGCAGCTCCAGCAGGGCGCCCGCCTGCGCTATACGCCCGTGGCCGGGAAATACGGCGACATGTCCGTGACCTGGCAGGTGGATCCCGCCAAGGACGGCGGCCAGGGCTTCGCCAGCGCCCGGATGCAGTACCTCGACCTGTTCATCAAGTTCGATACGCAGACGCTCACGGGCTACGCCCTGCGCGTCATCCGCACGGTGAAATTCTCCGACGCGGTGGACGTACAGCTGGTCCGCTATGACAGGGGGATCGTGACGCCGCTTACCGAGGGCGTCTCCACCAACTGCTTCCTGACGGGCTGCGTGCTGACCGTGAAGGCCGAAGGAGGTCGCCTGACGGCCCACGTGGAGGGCCCCAACCATATGGCGACCTGCGCGGACGACCCGCGCATCCACCCCTCGGTCGATCTGGAAGCGGCCATTACCCCGAACGGTTTCGGCGGCCTGGGCCTCCAGCACACCAGCACCGTCGGCACCGAAAGCCGCATCCTCATCCACTCCGTCTGCGCGGAGTGGAAATAGCTATTTCTGCCGGCAGTAGATCTGGACCGGGCAGCCGGTGAGGTTGAAGTGCTCCCGGAGCTGGTTCTCCAGGAAGCGCTTGTAGGGATCCTTGATGTACTGCGGCAGATTGCAGAAGAAGGCGAAGGCCGGGAAGGCGGTCGGGAGCTGGGTGATGTACTTGATCTTGACGTACTTGCCCTTCCATGCCGGGGGCGGCGTCTCCTCGATGACGGGGAGCAGGGCCTCGTTGAGCCGGGCGGTGGGGATCTTCTGCGAATAGTTGGCATAGACCTGCGTGGCGGCGTCCAGCACGTCCTGGATGCGCTGCATCTTCACCACGGAAGTGAAGATGACGGGGACGTCGTCGAACGGGGCCAGGCGCTCCCGGAGCGCCGCCGTGTAGTCGCGCATCGTGTTGGAATCCTTGATGAAGAGGTCCCACTTGTTGACCACGACCACGCAGCCCTTGCGGTTCTTGAGGATCAGGTTGAAGATATTCATGTCCTGGGCCTCCATGCCCGTCGTGGCATCGATCATCAGGATGCAGACGTCGGCGTGTTCGATGGCGCGGATGGAGCGCATCACGGAATAGAATTCCAGGTCCTCATGGACCTTGGTCTTGCGCCGGATGCCGGCCGTATCGACCAGCATGAACTCGTGGCCGAACTTGTTGTAGTAGGTCTCGATGGCATCGCGCGTGGTCCCGGCCACGGGGGTGACGATGTTGCGCTCCTGGCCCAGCAGGGCGTTGGTCAGCGAAGATTTGCCCACGTTGGGCTTGCCCACGATGGTGATGCGCGGCAGGCCGGCGTGCGGGTCGTCCTGCTGCTCCTCTTCGGGCAGGGCGGCCACCACGGCGTCCAGCAGGTCGCCGGTGCCGCTGCCGTTGGCCGCGGAAATGCTGTAGATCTCGCCCAGGCCCAGGGAATAGAACTGGTAGGCGTCGAACATCTTCTCGCCCGAATCGACCTTGTTGACGCACAGCACGACCGGTTTGCGGGTGCGCCGCAGGATGTCGGCGATCTCCGCGTCGTAGTCCGTGATGCCGGTGGCTGCCTCGACCATGAAGAGGACGAGGTCGGCTTCGTCGATGGCGATCTGCACCTGCGAGCGGATGGCCGTCTCGAACACGTCGTCCGAGCCCGTGGTGTAGCCGCCGGTATCGACGACGGAGAACTCCCGGCCGCACCAGTCGCAGCGGCCGTAATGGCGGTCGCGGGTCACGCCCGCTGTGTCATCAACGATGGCCTGCCGCATGCCGACAAGGCGGTTGAAGAGGGTGGATTTGCCGACATTGGGCCGGCCGACGATGGCTACAAGGCTCATAAGATGCGGTTTAATGCTGGGTGTAAAGTTGACAGTCTTGGCACGCTTCCGTCTGCGTGCCCGTACAGGCCTTGCCGTGCAGGGCGGCGTCCTCGTCCTTGAAGCAGCGGATGCCCCGCTTGCGCATCTCCTCGTTGGACCCGACGTCGTACTTCGGGAACTCCTTCTTGAAGAAGAGGATGTTGACGCCCAGGCCGAGCACGCAGAGCCCGACCAGGACGAGAACGATGAGGAATACCTGCCACATACGGCTTACTGGACGAAGTCGGGGCTGATGGCCTCGTAGTTATAGACCTTGTGGATGATGGAGGCGAAGACCTCGGTCATCGACACGATGCGGATCTTGGGATCGTCGGCCAGTTCCGGGTGCGGGATGGTGTCCGTGATGAACACTTCCTGCAGGGCGGAATCATGGATGCGCTGCACCGCGTTGCCGGACAGCAGGCCGTGCGTGGCGCAGGCGCGCACGCTGGCGGCGCCGCGGTTCATCAGCACCTCGGCCGCCTTGCAGAGCGTGCCGGCGGTGTCGATCATGTCATCGACGATGATGATGTCCTTGCCCTCGATGTCGCCGATGGCGGTGATGGACCCGACCACATTGGCCCGCTCGCGGGTCTTGTGGCAGATGATCACCGGGCACATCAGTTCGCGGGCATAGACGTTGGCGCGTTTGGCGCCGCCCATGTCGGGCGCCGCGATGGCGAGGTCCTTGAAATGGCGGTCCCGGATGTAGGGGATGAAGACCTTGCTGGCATACACATGGTCCACCGGGATGTCGAAGAAGCCCTGGATCTGGCCGGCGTGCAGGTCGCAGGTCATGACGCGGTCCGCACCGGCGGCACGGAGCAGGTTGGCGACGAGTTTGGCGCCGATGGCCACGCGCGGACGGTCCTTGCGGTCCTGCCGCGCCCAGCCGAAGTAGGGCATCACCGCGATGACTTCGTCGGCCGAGGCGCGCTTGGCGGCGTCGATCGCGAGCAGCAGCTCCATCAGGTTGTCTGCCGGCGGGATCGTCGACTGGAGGATATAGACGGACGCTCCGCGGACGCTCTCGGAATACTGCGGCTGGAATTCCCCGTCACTGAAGGGAGTCACTTCCATTTCCCCGAGATGCAGATCCGGCTCATCCGGGTTCTTGAGCTGGTTGAGGTAGTTGATGACCTGGCGCGCGAAGTTTTCGGAGGCCCGGCAGGCGAACAGTTCCAAACGGTGGGTGTGTATCATAATGTATTGAGGATTGAATCGATATAGTCCAGTATCTCTTCGCGGCCGCGGCCGGTCTGGGACGAAGTGCAAAATACGGGAGGCAGCTCCTCCCACTGCTGCAGCAGAATCTCCCGGTCCCGCTCCAGCTGTGCGGCCAGCACGTTGGGCCCCTGCTTGTCGCACTTGGTCATGACCAGGGCGAAGGGGATCCCGTGCTCTCCCAGTTCCGCGAGGAAGTCCAGGTCGATCCGGCCGATGTCGTGCCGGGAGTCGATCAGCACGAAAAGCAACGCCATCTCCTGCGAGCCCGTGATATAGTCGCGGATTACGGCCGCAATCTCATCCCGGCCCTTCTGTCCCACCTTGGCATAGCCGTACCCGGGGAGATCCACGAGATACCAGCTGTCGTTGATGAGGAAATGGTTGACCACCTTGGTCTTGCCGGGGGTGGACGAGGTCATGGCGAGCCGGCTGTTGCCGCACAAAGCGTTGATGAGCGAGGATTTGCCGACGTTGGACCTTCCGATGAAGGCAAATTCCGGCAATGAACGCTTGGGCTTCTGTGCGATCCGGGTGCTGCTGCCCGCAAACACGGCCTCGACAATCTTCATACAAATACTAACCTTAAATCGAGCACAAAGATAGCAAATCTTTTGCAGATTTTTCGTAATTTTGTGAGGTATGGAACGCGAATACATGGACCTCGCCGAATTACAGGCGCAACTGCGGGAGGAGATCGAGATTTCCTTCCCGGAGCGGGTCTGGGTACGGGCCGAAATCGCCTCCGTGCAGGCCAAGGCCAACGGCCACTGCTACCTGGACCTGAGCCAGAGCGAGGACGGCCGGATCGTGGCCAAGGCCAAGGCCGTGGTGTGGCGCAGCCGCTACACCGCGCTGCGCGCCTATTTCCGCGAAGCGACGGGGGGCGACCTCGCCGCCGGGATGGAAGTGCTGCTGCGCGTGCAGGTCAGCTACAGCGAGCTCTACGGGCTCACGCTCACGGTCGATGAGATCGAGCCGCGTTTCACGCTCGGCGCCGCGGAGCTGCAGCGCCGCCGCACGCTGGAGAAGCTGGAGGCGGACGGCCTGCTGGACCGGCAGAAGGAGCTGGAGCCGGCGCTGCTGCCCTACCGCCTGGCGGTGATTTCCGCGCGGGACGCCGCGGGCTACGGCGACTTCCGGCGCCACCTGGAGGAGAATGCCTACGGCTTCGTCTTCTCGGTGGAGCTCTTCGAGGCCACGATGCAGGGCGAAGATGCGCCTGCGAGCATCGTGGACGCGCTGGAACGCGTGGAATGCGCTCCGGAGCCCTTCGACGCCGTGCTGCTGATGCGCGGCGGCGGGTCGGCGCTGGACCTCGCGTGCTTCGACGACTACGGACTCTGTTTCGCGATCGCGAACTGCCCTGTGCCGGTCTATACCGCCATCGGGCACGACCGCGATTTCCATGTGGCCGATCAGGTGGCGCACGATTTCGTGAAGACGCCCACGGCCCTGGCGGACCGTTTCATCGACGCCTTCGCCGCCGAGGACGAGCGCATCAGCGCCTACGGCAACCGCCTGCGGATGGCCTTCGCGTCGCGCATCGCCGGGATGGAGCAGCGCCTGGTCGCGCTCGGGGAGCGCATCCGCGCCGCCGATCCGCGCAACGTCCTTTCGCGCGGCTATGCCCTGGTCACCGACGCGGCCGGCGTGGTCGTCAAGTCCGCCGTCACGCTGCCGTCCGGGACGAAGTTTAAAGTATTGTTTGCCGACGGCACGGTGGAGGCCGTCGTACAGTAGCTATGGAAGAGAAATTTGATTATAACGAAGCGACAGCCGAACTGGAGAAGATCGCTGCCAAAGTGGAGGACCCGGCGACAGGCCTGGACGAAATCGACCGCTGCATCAGGCGGTCGGACGAACTGATCAGCCGCTGCCGCGAATACCTCAGGACCGCCAGAAACACCATTGATAACCTATGATACCCAAAATCTACGAAACCGACCCGTGGCTGGAGCCGTTCCGCGGCGCGATTGACGCCCGTCATGAGCGCATCCTGGCCGACCGGCGCAAGCTGGCCGGCGACGGCCCGCTCAGCCGGGCCGTCAACAATCACATCTACTATCCGTTGCACCGGGAAGACGGGCAGTGGGTGATCCGGGAATGGGCACCCAACGCCACCCGCATCTACCTGACCGGCGACTGCAACAACTGGAAACGCACCGAGGCCTATGCCTTCAAGCCCGTGGGCAGCGGCAACTGGGAGCTCCGGCTCCCGGAGATGTTCCTGCACCACGGCGACCTCTACAAGCTCTGGATCGAATGGCCGGGCGGGGGCGGCGAGCGCCTGCCCGCCTATGTGACCCGCGTGGTCCAGGATCCGGAATCCAAAATTTTCTCCGCACAGGTCTGGGACCCGGCGCAGCCCTACAAGTGGACGGGCCGCAAGCCGGGCCGCCGCCCGCATCCGCTCATCTACGAGTGCCACATCGGCATGAGCAGCGAGCAGGAGAAGGTGGCCACCTTCGAGGAGTTCCGCCGCGACGTGCTGCCGCGCGTGCACAAGCTGGGCTACAACGTCCTGCAGATCATGGCGTTGCAGGAGCATCCCTACTACGGCTCCTTCGGCTACCAGGTCTCCAATTTCTTCGCGCTCAGCTCCCGTTTCGGCACGCCCGAGGAGTTCAAGGCGCTGGTCGATGACGCGCACCGCCGCGGCATCGCCGTGATCATGGACATCGTCCACTCGCACGCCGTCAGGAATGAAGCCGAGGGCCTGAGCCGGCTGGACGGCCGCGACGACCTCTACTTCTACCAGGGTCCGCAGGGATACCACCCGGCCTGGGACTCCCGCTGTTTCGACTACGGCAAGGACGAGGTGAAGTATTTCCTGCTCGCCAACTGCAAGTTCTGGATGGAGGAATACCACCTGGACGGGTTCCGCTTCGACGGCGTCACGAGCATGATCTACTGGGACCACGGCCTGGGCAGGGATTTCGGCAACTACGCCTGCTACTTCGACCAGGGGGTCGATGAGAACGCCGTCAGCTACCTGGCCCTGGCCAACCAGCTGATCCACGAACTGGATCCCGAAGCGATCACGATCGCCGAAGACGTCAGCGGCATGGCCGGCCTGGCCGCCCCGTTCGAGGCGGGGGGCGTGGGCTTCGATTTCCGCATGGCGATGGGCATCGCCGACCACTGGATCAAGTGGATCAAGGAGCTCTCCGACGAGCAGTGGAGCATGGGCGGCATCTGGTGGGAGCTGACCAACAAGCGCGCCGACGAGCATACGATCTCCTATGCCGAGTGCCACGACCAGGCGCTCGTGGGCGACAAGACCATCATCTTCCGC
>CAMHIP010000021.1 GCA_946185205.1 uncultured Bacteroidales bacterium
GGGAGTAGTTCTCGATGCCCGGGCAGTAGCCCATCTCCTTGATCATCTCCAGGTCGTACTCGACGCGCTGCTTGAGCCGCTTGGCCTCCAGGCCCTTGTCCATGCTCTCGAAATACTCCATCTGCCGGACCAGGTCGTCCTGTATGTGGGACACGGCGGCGATGCTCCGCTCCTTGGTGGTCACGAAGTTGCCGGCCGGATAGATGTTGATCTGCTCGATGTCTTCCCGTTTGGCCCCGGTCACGGGATCGATCAGGCTCAGCGATTCCACCTCGTCGCCGAAGAACTCGATGCGCACGGCATCGTCCGAGCCGCCCAGATAGACATCGACCGTGTCGCCGCGGACGCGGAACGTGCCGCGCTTGAACTCCACTTCGGTGCGGTTGTAGAGCGCATCGACCAGGCGGTACAGCAGCCCGGTCAGGCTGCGGGTCTCCCCTCTCCGGACCGGGACGGTCTGCGCGTGGAAATCCTCCGGGTTGCCGATGCCGTAGAGGCAGGACACGGAGCTCACCACGATCACGTCGCGCCGTCCGCTCAGCAGGGCGCTGGCGGCGCTCAGGCGCAGTTTCTCGATCTGGTCGTTGATGCTCAGGTCCTTCTCGATGTAGGTGTCGGTCGTGGGGATGTACGCTTCCGGCTGGTAGTAGTCGTAGTAGGAAACGAAATACTCCACCGCATTGTGCGGGAAGAAGGACTTGAATTCTCCGTACAGCTGGGCCGCGAGGGTCTTGTTGTGGCTGAGGATCAGCGCCGGACGCTGCAGGCGCTCGATCACGCCGGCCATGGTGAAGGTCTTGCCCGAACCCGTGACGCCGAGCAGCGTCACGTCACCCACGCCGGCCTCCAGCGCCGAGCAGAGCTGGGCGATGGCTTCCGGCTGGTCGCCGGCAGGCTTGTATTCGGATTCGAGCTGAAATTTCATAAATCTTACAAAGATAACGAATCCTCGTTATCTTTGCAACGTCAACCCTCAGCCTACCCAAAGATCTGTGGCCTAAGGTCCAAAATTGGGGACGCGGGACACGCTTTCCCGGTAAAACGAGGCCTGCGGGCCAAGAACTGGGACGCAGGACACACTGCTCCCGCCGCCAGCATCCCCGGTCAGAATCGTTCAAGCATCCGAATGACGTCCCGCAGGGATATTCCCGTCACCCGTGCAATCTGGTTGAGGTCCGCACTGAAACGCCGCCGGATCTGGGAGACAAGTTCCGACCGCTGTTCTTCGGTCAGCGCATCAACAGTCCGCTGATGAAACAACGTCTGGCACAGATCCTGAACGGCGGCGAGGATTACCTGGTCCCGGAAAGACGGGAGCCCTTCCTCTTTGAGCGCCAGGCGGCGTCTGGCTTTGGAGGAGCTCAACAGGAAATAGTTCATTCGCTTCGGCGTCCTGAACAGTTTCTCCACAAAGTCGACATTCACATACGATTCGGGAAGGACATACCCGGATTCTTCCACCTTCCAGATTTCCGGCGGCTCCACCTTGCTATGTAAGACCCGCCTTCTCTCCCGGACGGACAAAGCATTGATCGGCTGACCTTTGCAGGGTGCCGGGTTAAAGAAACACCGGCCTGTCCCCCAAGGATAATCTGCCGGGGACAGACAGATGTTGGCTGCGACGCAATTCATCTGGACGTAAGCGACGGCCCGTTCCAAAGACTCGTCCCCCAGCATCAAGGGCTGAATGTCCACACCATTTCTTCTGAGATATTCCACCGTCCCGTATTTCTGGCTCAGATAGCGGGAATAGAGTCGCTTATACTCTGTGATGAACGCCAACGCCTTCTCTTCGGAACATTCGAGGACGAAGTGGACATGATTAGACATCAGGATGAAAGCCAGGACGTGGACCCCGACCAGACACGCGACTGTGGCCGCATAATTCATTCCCGTTTTGAAATCTTCGTCATCCCGGAACCAAATACGGTCTGCGAGATGATCCGTAGTGATCAAGAAAAAAGTCATATTCTTCCAGTTTTAAGTTCAGGTTCCCTCCTGCTTGAAACCATTGTTCAAATATACGACAAAATCCAAAAGAATTCTTACATTTGTTCTGTTTGACGAAAAAGCATGGACAATCTGATCGAACAAGCCCGCGCCGTGGCACTGAAGGTGCTCGGGGAGGAGGTCCGCTGGGACGGGACTCCGTTCATCTCCCATCCCGACAACGTGGCCCGGATCGTCGAAGACGAGATCGGGCTGCCTGCCGCTTGCGTGGCCGCCGTCTATCTGCACGAAGCGACCCGGGGGCACAAGGACCTGGATATCAGCGCCTTCCCGAAGGATGTGCAGACGATGGTGGACGGCCTCAACAAAATCTCGACCATCAAGCCCAAGGACACCCGTCTGGAGGCGGAGAACTACAAGAAGCTGATCGTCCAGTACTCGACCGATCCGCGCGTGACCGTGCTCAAGATCGCCGACCGGCTGGAAGTGATGCGGGGGCTGCAGATGTTCCCGAAGGCCAAGCGCGACCAGAAACTGCTGGAGACGCTGATGCTCTACATGCCGCTGGCGCACCAGCTGGGCCTGTACAACATCAACAACGAACTGGGCAACATCTGGTTCCGCTACTCGGATCCGGAGCAGTACCGCGCCATTACCAACAAGCTGAAAGCCACGGAGAAAGACCGCGAGCAGATCACGGCCGAGTTCATCGAGCCGCTGAAGAAGAAACTCTCCGGCGCCGGCATTTCCTACAAGCTGAAGATCCGCACCAAGAGCGCCTACTCCATCTATCGCAAGATGCAGGTGCAGAAGGTGCCGTTCGAGGGCGTCTATGACGTGTTCGCCATCCGCTTCATCATCGACTGCGAGGATGATCCCAAGGTGGAGAAGGACCTCTGCTGGAAGGTGTTCTCCTACGTGACCGAGGAATACGAATCCGATACGAAACGCCTGCGCGACTGGCTCACGACGCCCCGCCCCAACGGCTACGAGTCCCTGCACATCACCGTCAAGAACAAGAACGGCCAGGCCCTCGAAGTCCAGATCCGCACCCGGCGGATGGACATCGAGGCGGAGAGCGGCAACGCCGCCCACTGGGCCTACAAGGGCATCCGCCACGAAGCGTCGGTGGACCGCTGGCTGCAGTCGGTGCGCGATGCGCTGGAGCATCCCTTCGACGCGGCGCCGGAGGACCTGCCCGCCCCGCCGTCCAGGGAGATCTTCGTTTTCACGCCGACCGGCGAACTCCGCATCCTCCCCGCAGGTGCGTCCGTGCTCGATTTCGCCTTCAACATCCATTCCGCCCTGGGCTGCCGCTGCACGGGCGGCCGCGTGAACGGCAAGGCCGTCCCGATCCGCGAGAAGCTCCGGACCGGCGACGTGGTGGAGATCATGACCCGCAAGGACCAGCGCCCCAACCGCGACTGGCTGGGTTGGGTGGTCTCGTCCAAGGCCCGCACCAAGATCAAGCAGGAACTGGACGCCGACGAGCGCAAGGCGGCCGCCGACGGCCGCGAACTGCTGGAGCGGCGCCTGCGCAACTGGAAACTGGAGTTCCCCGACGAGTGGATGCTGGAGTTCCTCAAAGCACGCAAATACCCGTCCATCCTGCCGTTCCTGGCGGCCGTCGCCCGCGAAGAGGTGGATGTCAATGATATCAAGGCTTTCATCCTGCAGAAGCAGAACGCGCAGCAGGAGCGCAGCGCCCCGGCGGCGGAGCCGGCATCCGGTCCGGCCGTGCGCAACGGCTACGCCGGCACGACCTCCGACGACATCCTCGTCATCAATGCCAAAAACGTCAAGGGCCTGGACTACAAGATGTCCAGGTGCTGCAACCCGGTCTTCGGCGACGACGTGTTCGGCTTCGTCACGCGCACGGAGGGCATCAAGATCCACCGCATGTCGTGTCCCAACGCCGCCCGCCTCATAGAGCGGTATCCCTACCGCATCCAGAAGGTCGTCTGGCAGGACAGCCCCTCTGCCGGCGGCTTCCAGTGTACACTCTCCGTCACGGCCGAGCTGGACCATCCGGTGCTGGGCGACATCATGACCGTGATCGGGCAGTTCAAGGTGTCGATGCGCGCCTTCAACGTCAAGGAGAACCTCCGCGCCGGCACCTATGAGATATCCATCCGCCTGCTGGTGCCGTCCAGCGCCGAGCTGGACAAGGTCCTCTCGCAGGTCGGCGCCCTGAGGCAGGTCATCAAAATCCGAAGAATCTGATGCAGAATCAAGAAGATACACGCGATCTGGACCGCTTCGAGCAGCTGCTCGAAGACGGTCTGCTGAAAATCTGCAGCGGCGCCGGGCTGCTCCCGGCCGAACTCGTCCGCTGCCCCGACATCGACGCCCGCTGGGACGCCTACATCAAGGATTATATCGCTGACGCGGTGGTCAATTTCAACGACTATCCCGAAGCCGCCCTGGCCTGGGCCGGCTTCCTGGGGCTCGGCGTGGCCTGGGGATGGGACGCCGACTGGCACCGCTACCAGGACGCTCCCTACCGCAGCTGGTACGGCGCCCGGGGCTGGGACGACATGGACGAACACATCCTGCGCGACGTCCTGGGCCTGCCGCTGGACGGCCCGGAGGCCAAAAAAATCTCCGACACCCTGCAGAGCTGCGCCCTGGCCGTGCTCGGCCTGCTGCAGCACGAAGGCGTGGAGACGCAGACGGCGCGCGGCTTCTACCTGCTCGCCCGCGCCTACACGGTGCTCTTCCATGTCGGCGCCGCCATCGAGCTGCACCGGCTGGGATACAAAAAGGTGTTGGTGGGCTGAGGATAGCGTGGCCTGCGTCCTGCAGCATTTTACCGGTTGAAGGGCCGGGACACGAACGCGTCCATGATGCCGGTCGGGCGGCCCTCCATGTCGAAGGCGCCGAGACGGTAGCCGCGCGGGCGGCAGCAGGGGTTCCAGTAGAAGAGGCCGAGGCAGTGCGGCGTGCTGCGGGCCGCCCGGACGATTTCCTCCATCTGACGGATGCTCTCCGCCATGCGGGCCTCGTCGTCCAGGACCACTTCCGCCCCCGTCTCCACGATCATCGTCTCTTTGCCGAAACGCTCCCAGACGTGGCCGATGTTGGCCATGCAGTCCGCAATCACCCGGTCCGCGTCGGTGTGGCCGTTGCCGGCCGCCCAGTACGGATAGAGCGACATGCCCACCAGGTCGTAGCGCGTGCCGTACTGCTCCAGCAGGCCCAGGTTCCAGTCATAGAGCGCCTGGTCATAGCCGTTGTCCAGGTGGACGATGCAGACGGCCTTCGGAAAGACGCTCTTCACGGCCTCGTAGCCGGCATCCAGGAAACCGGCATACTGCTCCGGATCCAGCCGGCTGTGCCCCATGTGCTCGGTGACCTCGGTGCCCCGGTTGTTCCAGAGCAGGCCGTTGGTGGTCTCGTTGCCTACCTGGACCCATTTCGGCGCGATGCCGTTGTCCTTCAGGAGCTGCAGCACCTCGACGGTATGGGCCTTGAGGTCCTCCTTCATCTGCGGGTAGGAGTGGCCCGTCCAGGCGCGCGGGATGGGCTGGTGCTGCGGATCCGCCCAGCCGTCGCTGTAGTGGAAATCGATCATGATCTCCATCCCCAGATCCCGGGCCAGCCGGGCATTGTAGAGGACGTCCTCCTTGTTGCAGAGGCCCCGGAAGTCGGTGCTGTCCACCGGCTGTCCCGGACGGCCCCAGGGTTTCGGATCGACCCAGACGCGCAGGCGGACGGCGTTCAGGCCCATCTCCTTCATCAGGGCCGTGACCTCCACGGGCTCATCGCCGGTGTGGTTGTAGTAGTACTCGCCGCGTTTCTCCGCGCCTGCGGAACCGCTGATGTCGGCGCCGAGCCAGAACGGCTCCGCCTGGGGTGCGCACGCCGCCGCCAGCAGCGCCGCAAGGATGATGAGGGGACGTATCTTCATGGTCACGAAGATACGAAAAAAATCACGCATTCGCCGCACGCGAACGGTTGACGAGCGCCACGCCCACGAAGACCAGCACGATGGCCAGGGCCTTCTGCCAGGTGAAGCGGTCCATGCCGACGACGACGCTCACGGCCGCCGCAATGATGGGCTGGAGATAGGAATACATGCTCACCACCGTGGGGCGGAGCTGTTTCTGCCCGACCGGAATCAGGAAATACGCCACGAAGGTGGCGAAGATGATCACATAGGCGATTTCCCACAGCACCGACGGCTGCATGGCGGCGAAATCCGTATGGTGCAGCAGCCCGTCCCAGCCGAAAGGCAGGGAGAGCAGCAGCGCGAAGAGGAACATCCACTTCATCGAGGTCACGACGCTGTAACGCGAGATCAGGGGCCGGAAGGCCCCCAGGTAGGCGGCGAAACTCATCCCGTTGACGAGCAGCAGCACGACGCCCAGCGGCGTCGTCTCGGCCGTCCCCGCCGCGTGGGTGGAGCTGAGGATCAGCAGCAGGGCGCCGCCGAGGCTCATCGCCACGCCCCCGGCCTTCTTGAACGAGATGGGCTCCCGCAGGAAGAGGAAGGCGAAGCACATCGTATAGACCGGGCACAGCGCACCCAGCACGGCCGTGACCACGGGGGTGGCCCGCTCAATGGCGAAGAGAAAGCTCAGCTGCGGCACGAAGAGTCCCAGGAAGGAGGCCAGGGCCAGCCGCAGCAGGTCCGCCCCGGACACCTTCTCCCGCGGGAGGAAGAGCGACAGCGCCCAGAAGAGTGCCGTGGCGCCCAGGGCCCGCAGGACAAACATCACCATCGGGGAAACCGTGCCCGAATTGGCGATGTCCTTGTTGAAGATGATGTTGAAACCGAAGATGGCGTAGGCCCCGGCCGCCGCCAGATGGCCCGTCAGTTTACTGCTTTTCATTCTTGACGGGGCGCTTGACCATGACTTTTTTCCACTTGTCGCGGGCGAGCTGCTGCATGTCGCGGACGGTGTCGTTCTCGTCCACGATCTCACTGCCGAGCAGCGTCTCGATGACATCCTCCAGGGTCAGGATGCCCTGGAAGCTGCCGTATTCGTTGATGATGATGGCGATCTGCTCGTCCTTGCTGAGCATCTCGTCCCAGATCTGGTCGAGCGACGTGTCCTCGTCGAAGGTGGCCACGTCGCGCCGGATCTCCCCGAGCGTGAGGTCGAACTTGTCTTCCGCCATCAGCTGCAGCGCCTCCACGCGCAGGATGTAGCCGGTGATGTACTCGTCGTTGTCGGCATAGACCGGGATGCGGCTGTGGTGGCGGTAGCGTTTGTTTTTGTAGAAATTCTTGAGGGTCATGGACTCGGGGGCGATCTCGCAGACGACCCGCGGGGTCATCACGTCGAAGGCCTTGACCTCGTCCATGCTGATGAGGTTCTGGATGATGGTATTCTCATCCTCCTCCAGGTCGCCCTCTTCCTCCGCCACGTTGGCCATGGCGCTCACTTCGTCACGCGAGACGGCCGTCTCCTGCGTGTCTTCCGGGGTGATGAGGTCGGTCAGGCGCTCGATGAGCCAGACCAGCGGGAACATGATGACGATCAGCACCCGGATCATGCGCGTCGCGAAGCCCATCAGGGACTTCCAGCGCGTGGTGCCGATGGTCTTGGGGATGATCTCGGAGAAGACGAGGATCAGGATGGTCATCACGGCGCTGACGAGGCCGAACCATTCCGACCCGAAGACGATGGTGGCCTGACGGCCCACCCCGGCCGCGCCGATGGTGTTCGCGATCGTATTGAGCGAAAGGATGGCGGCGATCGGCCGGGAGGAATCCTGCTTGTACTCTTTGAACTTGCCGGCGGGCTTGTAGCCCTCCTCCTCCCGCATCGTGATGTAGGAGATCGGGGTGGACATCAGCGTCGCCTCCAGGATGGAACAGAGGAACGAGACGGCCATTGCGCCCAGCAGGAAGACCAGCAGGAGTGCCATGCAGGAATAGGTTTAGAAGGTATATTTCAGCATCAGCTGGATGCGGTTGTTGCAGATCCAGTGGAGATCCTCCGTGGCGAGGCCGAATTTGTCGTTCGCACCGAAGGTGCCGTACTGGATGCCGGTCAGCTCATACTCCAGGCCGAGGGCGACCTTGCCCATGTTGTAGATGATCTCCGGGGTGATGCGGAACATGCGGTTCATGTTGGAGAAGCTGTTCTTGCTGAAGTACAGGTCGCCCACCACTTCCTTGGCCGTGCCGAAGTTGCGCACATAGCCGCCGAAGAGGACCGCCTGCACCTTCTTGCCGTAGCTCAGGCTGATCCAGCTGGAGGAGTTGCGGGTCGGGGCATAGGTCCAGGAACCGTCGGTGTTGATGCCGCTCACGCCGTAGCCGCCGTTGAGGTTCATGTGCTCGCCGGCCTGGGCGAAGATGGTCTTGGCCTTGACGGAGAACAGGTCCTTGGTGTATTCGGCATACAGGAACGGGCTGAAGGTGGTGATGCGGTCGGAGACTTTCTTCGTGCCGGCGGCGTCGAGGTGACGGGGCTTGATGGAGAGCATGTCCACGCCCACGCGGCCCGTGAATCCGCCCTTCTTGTAGCTGAGGCCGAGGTAGATCTCGGGCACGCCGCCGTACTTGATGTAGTTGGCGGAAGCGCCTTCGGGACCGGCGGAGGTGTACTGCATCTGCCAGATGGCGGCGGCGGTCAGGGTCACGCTGTCGGAGATCTTGCCGTCCAGGACCACCTCAGGGGTGCGGCTGAAGGGGCCGAAGGGAGCGCCCGTATTCAGGGAGAAGACGTGCGGCATGTCGGCGGCCATCGGATGCCAGGCCTGGCCTGCCTTGATGGTCATGCCGTCCTTGGACAGGGTCATGAAGGCCTGGCGCAGGCGGAACAGGGCCGTGCCCGTGACGCCGGACACACCGGCGTAGAAGTCGCCTTCCAGCTTGCCGGCGACCTTCCAGCCGTTCACCTGATAGCCGGTGACGTCCACGCCGAGGCGGGAGGTCAGGGCCGCGAAGGCAAAGGTGCTGGCCGCATTGAGGTCTTCGCTCCCGGCGATCTTCCTGTCCTTCGGGACATAGTAGAAGAAATCCTCGGTGCCATAGACGCTCTCACGCGTGTCCATGACGGCGTAATTGCGGATGAAACCGTACCACTTGAACTGGACGGTGTTGTTGTCCTGGGCGGAAAGGCCGCCCGCCAGGGTGACAGCCAGCAGCGCGGCTGCGAAAATTTTCTTGGTCATATTCTGGTAAATTGAAAATCTGGTGGTCCCGCACGGAGTGGAACCACCAGAGGGAAACGGGTCGGATTAAGCCATCGGGAAGGGGAAGAGCTTCGTCAGCAGGAAATAGCCGAGCACGAAGCCGATCACGCCGATGATGATGCCCACCTTGGCCATGTCCTTGGTCTGGACCAGGCCGGTCGAAGCCGCGATGGCATTCGGCGGGGTGGAGATCGGAAGCAGCATGGCGATGGAGGCGCACATGGCGATGAAGGGGATCATCGCGTTCATGCCGCCGAGGGCCAGGAACTGGGCATTGTTGGCGGCGGAAGGATCGGCCATCGCGGTGCCCACGACCACGAGGATCGGGACCAGCAGGGCAGCCGTCGCAGAGTTGCTGATGAAGTTGGACAGCAGGTAGCAGATCAGGCCGGCGATGATCATCACGATCACCACGTTCATGGTGCTGAACGGAATGGCGTTGATCAGCGTGGCGGCGAGGCCGGTGCTGTTGAGGCCGGTGCCGAGGGCGAAGCCGCCCGCGACGAGCCAGAGGACGCTCCAGTTGATCTCCTTGATGTCGGACTTCTCAAAGACGCCCGTGGCGGTATAGACGGCCAGCGGGATGAGGGCCACGACATTGGAATTGATGCCGGTCAGGGACTCGGTCACCCACAGGAAGATGGTCAGGAAGAAAGTGATCCAGGCCACATAGTCCTTCCAGGTCTTCTTGCGCTCCTTGACCTCGATCTTGAGCTCGATCTTCTCGCTCTTGAACGGGAAGAAAACCTGCAGCAGGATCCAGGCGATGGCGATCATGATGATCACATACGGGACCATGCGGGTCATCCAGGTCACGAAGCTGATGGAATAGCCGGCGTTCTCCAGGGCGCCCAGGGCGATGGCGTTCGGCGGGGTGCCGATCGGCGTGCCGATGCCGCCGAGGTTGGCGGACACGGGGATGGCGAGGGCCAGGCCCACCTTGCCGGTCTCATCTTCCGGGAGGGATTTGAGCACCGGGGCCAGGAAAGCCAGCATCATGGCGGCCGTGGCCGTGTTGGACATGAACATGGAGAAGACGGCGATCACGATCAGGAAGCCCAGCAGGACCATCTTCGGCTTCTTGCCGAACAGGCCCAGCAGGACCTTCGCGATGGCGGCGTCCATGCCGTACTTGGAGGCGATGATGGCGAGCACGAAGCCGCCGAGGAAGAGCATGACCACGGGGTCCGCGAAGGAGGCCATAATGCTCTTGTAATCCACCAGGGTGCCGAATTCCGGCTTGCACATGAAGCCCAAGCCCTTGTTGGAGACCGTCAGAAGCATCACCACGATCACCAGCAGGGAGGTGGTCCAGTTGGGGATGATCTCGAACATCCACATCAAGGCGGCGAAAACGAAGATGGCGATCATGCGCTGCTGCACGACGGTCAGGTCAGCGATCCCGAAGGTGCTGACGGGTAGCGCCCAAAGAAGGATTGTGATGATCAGCACGATAGGCAGAAGCACACAATACTTGACAGAAAAAGTGCTGTTGGACATATTATCTTTACTAACTATTTATCTCAGTCTCAAAAAGCGGCGCAAATTTAGCCAATAAATAGATAAAAGCAAAGGAAAGAGCCGGATAAAAAAGTCGCGGCACTCCCCGGACCGGCCTTCCTGACGGACCGGACGGACTGCGCCGCGCTCTAAAACACACTAACTTTTATCCGACTGCAAAATTAGGAGGTCCCGGAAGAATAAAAAATCCCCATTTATGGTTATTTTTGCAGTATGGACAATCCGTTACTGGTTCCCTCCCCCCTGCCTTTCGGCGCTCCGCGCTTCGACCTGATCCGCCCGGAGCACTGGATGCCCGCCTTCCGGGCCGCCATCGCCGAAGGCAAGGCCGAGGCGGACGCCGTCGCCGCCACCCCGGACGAACCCACTTTTGAGAATACCGTCGAAGCCCTCGAATTCGCCGGACAGGCGCTGGACCGCGTGAGCGGCCTCTTCTTCAACCTGCTCGAAGCCGAGAGCGACGACCGCTTGCAGGCGCTGGCCGAAGAGGTCTCTCCCCTGCTGACGGAATACGACATGTACGTCTCCCTCAACGAAACGCTCTTTGCCCGCGTCAAGGCCGTGTGGGAGCAGCGGGAGACGCTTTCCCTCGCGCCCGACCAGCGCAAGTTGCTGGAAGAGAGCTACAAGGGCTTCGTTCGCAGCGGCGCCCTGCTCTCCCCCGAAGACAAGGAGACCTACGCCAAGCTGGAAGAAGAGCTCTCCCTGCTGGAGCTGAAATACGGCAAGAACGTGCTCGACGCCACCAACGCCTTCTCCCTGGAGATCACGGACGAGGCGGAGCTGGAGGGACTGCCGCAGTATGTGCGGGACCTGGGCGCCCAGACCGCCCGCGAGAAAGGCCGCGACGGCTGGGTGTTCGACCTCACGCACCCCAGCTACGTCCCCTTCCTGCAGTTCAGCGCCCGCGCGGACCTGCGCGAGCGGATGTGGCGCGCCTACAACGCCCGCGCCCTCGGAGGAGCCTTCGACAACAGGGACATCTGCCTGAAGATCAGCGACCTGCGGAGGCGTATCGCGCAGCTGCTCGGTTATGCCGACTGGGCCGCCTACGCCCTGGAGGACCGCATGGCGAAGGATATCACGGCCGTCCGGCAGCTGCTGGATGCGTTGATGGTCCCGTCGCTGCCGGCCGCCCGGCGGGAGGTGGCGGAACTGCTCGCCTGGGCGCAGGAGCGCGGCTACGCGCAGGCGCAGATGCAGCCCTGGGACTTTGCTTTCTGGTCGGAGAAATACCGCGCGGAGCATTTCGCGCTGAGCGAAGAGCAGCTCAAGCCCTATTTCCGCCTGGAGGATTGCATCGACGCCGTGTTCGGCCTCGCCACGCGCCTGTACGGCGTGCAGTTCGTCCCGCGCCCGGACCTGCCCGTCTATCACCCCGACGTGCGCGTCTATGACGTGCAGGAGGCCGACGGGCGGCACCTGGCCCTCTTCTATGCCGATTTCTTCCCCCGTCCCGGCAAGCGCGGCGGCGCGTGGATGACGAATTTCCGCGAACTCTCCGCCCCCGGCGGGGTGGAGCAGCGGCCGTTCGTGAGCATCGTGACCAATTTCACCCGGCCCACGCCCGACGCCCCCTCACTGCTCACGCACGACGAGCTGACGACCCTGCTGCACGAGTTCGGACACGCCCTGCACGGGATGCTCGCCGAGGGGCGCTACCCTTCGCTGACAGGCACCAACGTGGCCCGCGACTTCGTGGAGCTGCCCTCGCAGCTGATGGAGAACTGGGCGTTCGAGCCGCAGTGGCTGCACACCTTCGCCCGCCACTGGCAGACCGGGGAACCCATCCCGGACGCGTTCGTGGAGCGGCTCGTCGCCGCCCGCAACTACCACGCGGCCTATTTCCAGGTGCGCCAGCTGCGTTTCGGGCTGCTGGACCTGGCGTGGCATACGCTGCGGGAGGAGATTCGCCGGTCGAAGCCGGCGAATGACGTAACGGCCCTGGAATCCGCCGCCCTTATGGACTGCGCCGTGCTCCCCGACATCCCCGGCTCCTGCATCTCCACGGCCTTCGGCCACATCTTCTCCGGCGGCTATTCCGCCGGCTACTACTCCTACAAATGGGCGGAGGTCCTCGAGGCCGACGCCTTCTCCCTCTTCCGCGAGAAGGGCATCTTCAGCCGCGAGGTGGCCGGCTCTTTCCGCGAGAACCTCCTCTCGAAGGGCGGCAGCGAGGACGAAGCCCTGCTCTACCGCCGCTTCCGCGGGCACGAACCCGACCCGCAGGCCCTGCTTGACAAACTGGAAATCCACTGAATATGAAACCTATCATCACCCACTTCACCGACAACGACCTCTACACTTTCACCTGCCAGTACTACATCCTGGAGACCTATCCGCGCGCCGAAGTCGAATACACCTTTTTCGACCGCAACCACCAGAAATATCCCCAGGGCTTCGACAAGCTCCTGCGCGAGCAGCTCGACCACATGGCCGAGGTCACCATCACGGACGAGGAAGTCGAATTCATGAAGCGCAAGTGCGTCTTCCTGCCGCTGTGGTACTTCACCTACCTGCGCGGCTACCGTTTCCGCCCGGGCGAAGTGCAGATCAGCCAGGACGAGGAAGGACACCTGGACATCAAGGTCCGCGGCAAATGGTTCTCCACCATCATGTGGGAGATGCCCATTCTGTCCTGTATCAGCGAGTTGATGCACGGGCTGCGAGGCGATTTCGAGCGCTACGACGCCGCCCACGAGGAGCAGAAGGCGCGCGCCAAGACCGAACGCATCTTCGGAAGCGGCCTGGTGCTCGGCGACATGGGCACGCGCCGCCGCTTCAGCTTCGACCACCACGAGATGGTGGTGCGCGTGATGAAGGAGGTATATGACTCCCGTCCCGACTGGCCGGGCAAGTTCACCGGCACATCCAACGTCTGGCTGGCGATGAAATACGACTGCGTGCCGCTGGGCACCATGTCCCACCAGCTTATCAGCTTCGAGGAGAACGTCAGCGGCGTGTTCGAGTGCAACTTCAACGTGATGAAGAAGTTCAGCGACGTCTATGACGGCGACAACGGCATCTACCTCTACGACTGCTTCGGCGACGAGGTCTTCTTCTCCAACCTCTCCAAGCGCATGGCCATGATGTACAAGGGCCTGCGCGTGGACAGCGGCGACGAGTTCGAGCAGACGGAGAAGATCATCGCGAAATACAAGTCCCTGGGCATCGACCCCGCCACCAAGCAGGTCTGCTTCTCCAACGGCCTCAACATTGACAAGGCCATCGAGATCCATCAATATGTGAACGGACGCGTGCAGGACTCCTACGGCGTGGGCACCTTCCTGACCTGCGACGTGACGGGCGCGGACCCGATGAACATCGTGGTGAAGCTCACCCGCGGCCGCATCACCGAGCTGCGCGAATGGCACGACTGCGTCAAGCTCTCCTGCAACCTCGGCAAGACCCTCGGCAACCCCGAGAAATGCGAATATTTAAGCCGCCTTCTGCAGAAGGCGGCTTAAATCCGGATTTGTAGTTATTATCAGATCGTACCCTGCTCGAGCATCGCCTGCGCGACCTTCATGAAGCCGGCGATGTTGGCGCCCTTCACGTAATCGACGGTGCCGTCCGGCTGGGTGCCGAACTTGACGCACTGCTCGTGGATGTTCTTCATGATGAAGTGCAGCTTCTCATCGACCTCCTTGCCGCTCCAGCTGATGTGCTCTGCATTCTGGGTCATCTCCAGGCCGGAAGTGGCCACGCCGCCGGCGTTGACCGCCTTGCCCGGGGCGAAGAGGATCCCGTTGTGCTGGAAGAAGTGGATGGCGCCCGGCTGGCAGCCCATGTTGGACACCTCGCAGCAGCACCAGCAGCCATTGGCTTTCAGCTCCCTGGCATCTTCTGCGGCGAGCTCGTTTTGGAAAGCGCACGGCAGGGCGATGTCGCACTTCACGCTCCAGGACTTCTTGCCGGGGGTGAAGATGGCCTTGCCCGGGAACTTCGTGGCCATATCCTCCACGCGGTCGCGGTTGGAGGCGCGCATGACAAGCATATAGTCGATCATCTCCTTCGTGATGCCGTCCGGGATCTCGCAGACACCGTCCGGGCCGGAGATCGCGACGACCTTGGCGCCGAGTTCGAGGGCCTTGGTGCAGGCGCCCCAGGCCACGTTGCCGAAGCCGCTGACGGCCACCTTGCAGCCCTTGATGTCCTTGCCGGCATGGTGCAGCAGGTTCTGCGTGAAATAGAGCGCACCGAAGCCCGTGGCCTCCGGACGGAGGATCGAGCCGCCCCAGGTGGCGCCCTTGCCGGTCAGCACGCCGGTGTTGTACTCGCGCGCGAGTTTCTTGTACATGCCGTAGAGATAGCCGATCTCGCGGCCGCCCACGCCCACGTCGCCCGCCGGGATGTCCTGGTCGGGTCCGATGCACTGCCAGAGCTCCAGCATGAAAGCCTGGCAGAAGCGCATGATCTCTTCGTCGGTCTTGCCTTTCGGGTCGAAATCGCTGCCGCCCTTGGCGCCGCCCATCGGCAGGGTCGTGAGGGCATTCTTGAAGGTCTGTTCGAAGCCGAGGAATTTCAGCATCGACGGGGTCACGGCGCGGTGGAAGCGCAGGCCGCCCTTGTAGGGGCCGATGGCGCTGTTGAACTGGATGCGGTAGCCGGTGTTGGTCTGGACTTCGCCCTTGTCGTCCACCCAGGTGACGCGGAAGGTGAAGATACGGTCCGGCTCGACCATCCGCTCGACGATCTTCGCCTTCTCGAATTCGGGATGCTGGTTATAGACCTCCTCGATGGACTCGAGGACCTCCTGCACCGCCTGGAGATATTCGCTCTCACCGGGGTACTTGGCCAGGAGACGATCCATGATGTCTTTTGTCTTCATTGCTAAAAAACAGTGTTATTATGTGTTAAAGGTTATGGGTTATTTCACTTCCCAGGTGGAACCGCTGTGCAGCAGTTCGTCCACGCTGTGGATCTTGGATTTGGCCATCACGTCCTTGACCTGGTCGCGCACGCCGTCGTCGTAGGTGATGTCCTTGACGTCGCGGATCACGCCCAGGGCCACCGGATAGTCCGGTCCCTTCATGTCCGCCAGGGCCATGTGGATGCCGATATTGTCGTTGTGGGCGTCGTGCACGAGGATGTCGTCCTCCGTGAAGCCGCCTTCGCCGATGCGCACGGCACGGATCTTCTTGCCGTCGTAGATGAGGCCCCTGTCGCGGTCCTTGCCGAAGATCATCTTCTCGCCATGGCGCAGGACGATGGTGTGGTCGGCCTTGACGGCCGGATCGGAGAGGTCCTTGTGCGCTCCGTCGTTGAAAATCACGCAGTTGGTCAGCATTTCCATCACCGAGCAGCCGTCGTGCAGGGCGGCGGCGGTCATGATTTCCTCGTTGAGCTTGAGCTCCACGTCCAGCGACCGGGCGAAGAAGGTGCCCTTGGCGCCCAGTACGAGCGAACCGGGGTTGAACGGATGCTCCACCGTGCCGTAGGGCGAGGTCTTGGTGATCGCGCCGAACTTGGAGGTCGGGGAATACTGTCCCTTGGTCAGGCCGTAGATGCGGTTGTTGAAGAGAATGATATTGATGTCGATGTTGCGCCGGATGGCGTGGATGAAGTGGTTGCCGCCGATGGCGAGGGCGTCGCCGTCGCCGCAGGCCTGCCAGACCGTCAGCCAGGGGTTGGCCACCTTGATGCCGGTGGAGACCGCCGTGGCGCGGCCGTGGATGCTGTGGAACCCGTAGGTATCCATATAGTAAGGGAGGCGGGAGGAGCATCCGATGCCGGACACCACCACGTAGCGTTCCTTGTCATAATTGAGCGCCTGGCTCACCTTGGGCAGGGCCCGCTGCAGGGCCGCCAGCACGGCGTGGTCGCCGCAACCCGGGCACCAGCGGACTTCCTGGTCGCTCTTGAAATCTTTGAATGTCAGTGTTGCCATAATTTTACATCTCCTTCTGGATCGCCGAGACCAGCTCGCTCACGAGGAACGGCTGCCCCTGGATCTTGCCATACTTCCGAATGTCTTTGCCGGGGAATTTCGCGCGCAGATAGTCGGCGAACTGCCCGCTGTTGAGTTCGCAAACGAGGATCTTCTCGAAGTGCGAGAACAGCTCTTCCGTGTTGGCGGGAAGCGGCTTGATGTAGTCGAAGTGGACGTAGGACACCTCGCCGATCTCGCGCACGGCGCTGAGGATGTGGCCGTAGGTGCCGCCCCAGCCGACCACCAGCAGCTTGCCGGAGGCGGGGCCGTTGAGCAGCTCGAGGGCCGGGAGGTCGCGGGCGATCCGCTCCACTTTCTCCGCCCGTTCGGCCACCATCATGGCATGGTTGGCGGGATCCGTGGAAAGCACGCCTGCGTGGTTCTTCTCCAGACCGCCGACGCGGTGCTCGAAGCCCTTCTGGCCCGGCAGGGCCCAGCGGCGGACCAGCGTCTCGGGGTCACGCTCGAAGGGATGGAATTTCTCGCCCTCGGGCAGGACGCCGCGCACGAAGGGGGGCTTGATCTCGGGATAATCCTTCATCGAAGGAATGCGCCAGGGCTCGGACCCGTTGCCGAGGAAGCCCTCGGAGAGCAGCAGGACCGGGGTCATATGCTCCAGGGCGATCTTGGCGGCCTGGAAGGCGGCATCGAAGCAATGGGCCGGGGAGTGGGCGGCGACGACGGCCATCGGGCACTCGCCGTTGCGTCCGTACAGGGCCTGGGCCAGGTCGGACTGCTCGGTCTTGGTGGGCAGGCCCGTGGAAGGGCCGCCGCGCTGGACATCGACGACGACCAGCGGCAGCTCGGCCATCACGGCCAGGCCCATCGCCTCGGACTTCAGGGAGAGGCCGGGGCCGGAGGTCGTGGTCACGGCCAGGCTGCCGGCATAGGCGGCGCCGATGGCCGTGCAGATGCCGGCGATCTCGTCCTCCGCCTGCAGCGTCTTGGCGCCCAGGCTCTTGTGGATGGCCAGCTCTTCCAGGATGGCGGTCGCCGGCGTGATCGGGTAGGAGCCGCAGAAGAGCGACAGGCCCGATTTCTCGGAGGCGGCCAGCAGGCCCCAGGCCGTGGCCTGGTTGCCCGTGATATTGCGGTAGGTCCCCTTCTCGAGCTGTTCCGCAGGGGCGACCGTATACGTATTCGGAATCACCTGGATGTTGGCGGCGTAGTTGAAGCCGTCGAAGAGCACCTTCTTGTTGGGCTCGATGACCTCGGGATGCTTCTTGGCGAATTTCTTCTCCAGGTAGGCGTAGATATACTCCAGCGGGCGGTTGTAGATGTAGCAGGCCATGCCCAGGGTGAACATGTTCTTGCATTTGAGGATGGCCTTGGGATCCATCCCGCTGTCCTTCAGGCTCTCCTTGGTGAGGGTCGTGATCGGGGAGACGATCAGCGTCCGGTCCTCGACCCCGAGCTCGGTGAAGGGGTTGTCCGTCTTGAAGCCCGCCTTGGCCATGCCCGCCTCGTCGAAGGCGTCCTCATCGACAAGGATCATCGCGTGGCGCTTGCACCACTTGGCGTTCGCCTTGAGGGCGGCGGGATTCATGGCGACCAGCAGGTCGCAGAAATCACCCGGTGTGTTGACTTTCTCACTGCCGATGTGTACCTGGAAACCGGACACGCCGGAGACGGTCCCGTGCGGGGCGCGGATCTCGGCCGGATAGTCCGGGAATGTAGAGAGACCGTTGCCATAGATGGCTGACATATCCGCAAAAAGAGATCCGGTGAGCTGCATACCGTCACCCGAATCTCCTGCGAATCTGATTACAACATCTTTGGCGTCAATGACTTTGTGTTGCATCGCTTGTGTTTAGTGTTGTTAATGTGGTTGGTTCAGGTTAGAATCAGAAAAAGGTCTCCCGCCCCGGATACCCGGAGCGGGAGCTCATTCTGAAGGCTACTGCTGCGGAGCCGCGGCTGCCTGCTGCTGGGCCTGAAGCTCGGCGGCGAGGGACTCGAGCGTCCTGTCGGCCGGGATGTTGAGGGCCTTGCGGGCCTCCGGCGTCAGGTCGAAGCTCTGGGAGGCGTCGAAATAGACCAGGGACTGCACGTCGAAGACGTAGATGTAACCACCCTTCTTGGCCAGGTCCTGCACCGTCTCGTTGACCTTCTGGTAGATCGGCTGCATCAGCTGTTCCTGCTGCTGCTGGAGCTCCATCTGGACGGTCTGGGAGAACTCCTGGAGGCGCTGCTGGATCTCGGTCAGCTCCTTCTCCTTGCTCTCGCGGATCGCCTGGGTCCAGGTGCTGCCCTTGGACTGATAGGCCTGGTACTTGGTGTTGAACTCCGTCTGCATATCGTTGAAAGTCTCCTGGGCTTCATTGCTCGCGGCGGTCATCGTCTCGCGGGCTTTGTCCATCTCGGGGCAGAGCTGCACCAGTTCGGTGGAATTCACGTGTGCGAATTTCGGCTGGGCGAAAGCGGTCACTGCGGCAAATGCAGTAGCGGCAATCAAAAGAATCTTTTTCATTTTAACAAATCTTTTTAAGTATTTTCAATTTCAATTAAAACTGCTGTCCGATCACGAAGTGGAACTGGCTCTTCGACCCTTCCGGGCCGTCAAATCCGTAGCCCCAGTCAACGCCGAGCAGACCCACCATCGGTAAGAAGATGCGAACACCGACGCCGGCGCTGCGTTTGATCTGGAAAGGATTGAACTTTTTGATATCCGACCAGCAGTTGCCTCCCTCCAGGAACGCCAGGGCGTAGATGGTGGACTGCGGCTGCAGGATCACCGGATAACGGAGCTCGACCGTGAACTTGTCATAGACGTTGCCGGCGTAGGAAGAGCCGTTGGAATTGTATTTCGACGGCTCCAGCGGCGTCAGGGAATAGTTCTCGTAGCCGCGCAGGGAGACCACCTCCGTACCGTAGGAATAGTAGCCCGACATGCCGTCGCCGCCCACCAGGAAGCCCTCGAACGGGGAGTAGCCCCATTTACGGTTGTAGTAGCCGAGGTAACCGAACTGCGCGCGCGTCATCAGCACCAGGTCGCCGATGAGGCGGCTGTAGGTGGCGGCGGAGAATTTCCATTTGTGGTATTCGATCCACTTGTAGCGGTCCTTGCCGGACCAGTTGTCGTAGTTGATGTCCCTCCAGCTCTTGACGGGGACCTTGTTGCCGTCCGCATCGATATCATGCTTGCGGAACAGGGAGAAAGGCGGGGTCAGCTGCAGCGAGAAGGAGAACTCCGATCCGGTACGCGGATAGATCTGCTGGTCGGTGGAGTTGCGCACCAGGTTGAGCGAGTAGTTGATGTTGTGCGTGGCGCCGTCGTCGATGATGAAGTAGCCCGAATACCAGTTGTGCAGGTTGTAGGTCTGCCAGCTCAGGCCGTTGTAGAGGACGAAATAGTTGTCCGGCCACTTCAGGCGCGTACCCAGCGACGCGGAGAAGCCGTAAACCTCCATCTCGCGGTCGTGGTTGAGGATGTTGAAGGCAAGGTAGGAACTGGTCTGCCGGGTATAATAGGCGCTCAGGTTGAGCGACGTAGGCTTCTTGCCGAAGAGCCAGGGCTCCGTGAAGCTGGCCGTGAGGGCCGTGTAGTAGGTACCGTTGGTCTGGAAGCGGAACGCGAGGTTCTGCGCGTCGCCGAGCGGGACCGGACGCCAGGCGCCCTTCTCGAACATCCGGTGCGTGGAGAAGTTGTTGAAGCTCACGCCCACGGTGGCCACGAAGGTGTAGCCGCCCCAGCCGCCGGAGACCTCCAGCTGGGAGGACGGCTTCTCGGTCACGTTATAGACCAGGTCGACGGTGTTGTCCAGGGCGTTGGGCAGGACGGAGTAGCCGCCCGGCTGCATGATCGCTTCCGGGTCGAACTGCCCCAGCGAGGCGATCTCACGGATGGAGCGCTCGAAGTCGGACTGGGAGAAGAGGTAGCCCGGACGGGTGAAGATCTGGCGGCGGACGACCTTCTCGTTGGTCAGGTCGTTGCCGTTGATGATGATGTTGTTGAGCGTGGCCTGCTTGCCTTCGGAGATGCGGAGTTCCACATCGACGGAGTCGTTCTGGATATTGGTCTCGACCGGGTTGATGTTGAAGAAGAGGAAGCCGTTGTCGCGATAGAGCTTGGTGATGTCCATCTCGTTCTGCTTGCCGCCGCCGTAGAGGCGCTTCTCCATGGTGACCACGTCATAGACGTCGCCCTTGTGGATGCCCAGCACGTCGTTGAGGTCGTTGGAACTGTAAACGGAGTTGCCGGTCCAGGTCACGTCGCGGAAATAGTACTTGTCGCCCTCTTCGAACACCATGTCGATGCCCAGCCGGCCGGGCTCCACATAGTAGATGGAGTCGCGCACGAGCCGGGCGTCACGGTAGCCCGCTTCGTTGAAGGCGCTCAGCGCGGCCTTCTTGTCGTTGAGGTATTCCTTCTCGTTGAACTTCTTGCTGTGGAAGAAGTTATAGAACTTGTTGGACTTGGTCTTCTTCATCGAGCGGGCCAGCTTGTACTCCTTGACATGCTCGTTGCCGATGAAGTGGATGTCCTTGATGCGCACCTTCTCGCCCTTGTCGATGGCAAAGTTGACGCGGATGGCGTTCTTGACGACGGTATCGCGCTGCACCTCGGCCTTGACGTCGCAGAGCAGGAAGCCCTTCTCGGCGAAATAGCGCTTGATGATGTCGGCGGAGGTCTTCTCCACGTATTCGGAGAACTCGCCGCCGCGGCGCAGGTTCAGGCGCTCCTCGATATCCTTGCGCTCGCTGGTCTTGACGCCGCTGAAGGTCCAGCGGGACACGCGCGGACGCTCCTTGATCCGGATCTTGAACCAGGCGGAGTCGCGCCCGGCGCTGAGGCTGTCGATTTCGACGGCCACGTCTTCAAAGTAGCGCTGCAGGTACAGGCGACGGACGACGTTGGAGATGTCGTCGCCCGGGACGGTGACTTCCATCCCCTTGTGCATGCCGGTCTGGTTGATGATCTGCTGTTCGCCGAACACCGTATTGCCCTCGACCGAAATCCCCGCGATGATATATTTCTGCGGATGGTTGTAGTCCACTTCGATTCCGCCGTCCTGCGCCCGGACGAGCGCCGGGGCGAGCAGCAGAGAAAGAAGGGTCAGGATCCGTCCAAATTTCATGTCCATTCAATAAATGTGCAAATATACCCAATTATTTGATTTTTCCGAAACGCCGGTCCCGCGAAGCGAACTCCTCCAGGGCCTCCCGGAACGCTTCCTTGCGGAAGTCGGGCCAGAGCGTGTCGGTAAATACAAACTCGGTGTATGCCGTCTGCCAAAGCAGGTAATTGCTGATTCTCTTTTCTCCCGAGGTACGGATCAGCAAGTCCGGATCCGGGATGCCTGCGGTCACCAGGTGGCGGCTCAAATCTTCCGGCCGCACCGGCTGCCCGGGATGATTCATCAAATCGTGTGCCATTTTCTCCGCGGCCTGCAGAATATCCCACTGCCCGCTGTAGCTCAGGAACAGGATCATCGTCAGGGCGTCGCCCCCGGCCGTGGCGGCCATCATCCGGTCGATGGAGGCGTTGAGCTCGTCCGACAGGCGCGCGCGGTTGCCCAGCACGACGAAACGGATCCGGTGTTCCAGGAAATTGTCCAGTTCGCCGACCATGGTCCGGCCCATCAGCTCCATCAGCGCGAGGACCTCCTGCTCCGGGCGGCCCCAGTTTTCTTCGGAGAAGGCGAAGAAGGAGATATAGGGAATCCCCCATTCCACGGCGGCCTCCATCACGGCCCGGACGCTCTCTACGCCTTCGAAATGTCCGTATATGCGATCTTTTCCGCGGGCCTTGGCCCAGCGGCCGTTGCCGTCCATGATGAAGGACACGTGTGTAGGTAACTTGCTTGGTGCTTGCATATGCTCTTTACTCCGATGCGCTGCCGTTGCGTACGTCCTGGCCCCAGAGCAGGCGGGTGCGCAGCGCGTTGATGAAATTGGACTGTCCGAGCCGCACGCGGCGCAGCTGCATCGGCGCGGCGCAGACCTCGATCCGGGTCCCGGCCGGGACCGTGTAGTTGCGGTTGTCCATCGTCAGGACGGCGCTCTCGCTGCGCGAACGCAGCGAAATCCGGATCCGGGACGTCCCGGGCACGATCAGCGGACGCACGTTGAGGTTGTGCGGGGAAATCGGGGCCACGATGAACACCCGGGTCTCGGGCAGGCAGATCGGTCCGCCGACGCTGAGGCTGTAGGCCGTGCTGCCGGAACTCGTGGCCACCAGCAGGCCGTCCGCCCAGTAAGTCGGCAGCGCCTGTCCGTCCACCTCCACATCGACGCCGAGCATCGACGGGCTCACGCGCGAAATGCTCATCTCGTTGAGCGCGAAGGGCCAGTATTCCGCGGCGGGCAGGTCATCGCAGCGGATCTGCAGGAGCTCGCGCTCCTCGATGTCGTAGTCACCGGTCCGCAGCGCCTCCGCTACCCGGTCCGGATCGTTCTCCGACAGGAAGCCGAGACGGCCGAAATTGACCCCCAGCACCGGAACCCC
>CAMHIP010000022.1 GCA_946185205.1 uncultured Bacteroidales bacterium
CCCTCACTGACAGAGCCAGAATCTGTAGTGCTACCATTACACCATATCTCAATGTCCCCGCCCCTTGCGGTTTTGGGACTGCAAATGTACAACACTTTTGCTAATTTGCAAAATTATTTTCGCGCAATCAGCACAATTGCCCATACTTCGCACCCTTCTTTGCGTCCCACGAAGCCCAGATGCTCCGTCGTGGTGGCCTTGACGCTCACCCGGGCGGGGCTGATGCCCATCACTCCGGAGAGCGTCTCGCGCATCTGCAGGATGTAGGGAGCGAGTTTGGGCGACTGGAGCGCGATGGTGATGTCGGCGTTGACGACATACCAGCCCCGCAGCTCCGGCAGGTCGAGCACGGCGGCGAGCAACTCCTTGCTGTCCACGCCCTTCCAACGGTCGTCCGTGTCCGGGAAGAGGTGCCCGATGTCGCCCAGGGCGAGTGCGCCGAGCAGGGCGTCGCAGAGCGCGTGGATGGCCACGTCGCCGTCGGAATGGGCGACGAACCCCGTCTCCGAGGGGATCTGCACCCCTCCGAGCCTCATGGGAAGACCTGCCGCCAGCGCGTGCACGTCATAGCCCTGTCCTATCCTGAATTCCATACGGGAATTAGTCGTTGGGGTAGAGCTTCTTGTGGAATTTGACACCGCGCAGGATGGCCTTGAAATCCGAGCGATGGATGTGGGTGGAGCGGATGTAGCCCTCGCGCTCGACGCTGAATTCGAGCAGGCGGCTCAGCAGGAACTTCCTGTAGGACACCTTGACCGTCTCGAGCTTATCGTTGGGGAAGCCGAAAGCCAGGCAGCCTTTCTCCTCGATGCCGGTGCCGACGGGCTCGTCATAGAGCGCCTGCATCTCTTCGAGGCTTTGGATGGCTTCGTCCAGCGAGTCGCCGAGGGGGATGAAGAGCTCGAAGATCGGATCAAACACGAGCTGGACGACCTCGTCGCCCATGCCGAGATGTCCGACGGACAGGAAGTAGTGCTTGCCGCCGTTCTCGCCGGGCTGGCTGAAAACTTCCAGGAATTCGGGAATGCTGCCGATGCTGTCGTCTTCGTGTTCGACCTTGACGATCTCGTTCCGCTGGGGGAACTGGGACTCCTGCGCCTGCACGGAAGCAGGGAGAGCCGTTATGCTGAAAAACAGCGTGGCCAGCAGGGCCGGAAGGAAATGCTTGGTGTTCATAGCAGTTCGTTTTATGGATTCAACTTACAAATATATCATTTTTCCGGAACAACTTGCGTGCCGAAAACGAATATCCCCTTTTGGCGCGCTTTTTGCCGCCCGGACGGATATAACCCAAAAGTGGACCATGATGAGAACAAAAATCTTTTCCTTCCTCCTGCTCGTCGCAGGGATTCTTTTCGCCGGCTGCTCGGATGACGTGTATGTCACGGGCACGCAGATGTACATGTACGATTACGATGTGCGTTCCTATCAATGGCAGCAGTGGGGCGACGCTTACCGGGCCGTGCTGGACGTGCCGGACATCACGCACCATGTCGTAGCCGACGGCAACGTCCAGGTGTCCCGCTGCTTCCCCGGTGACAACAACGGGATTGACGTCTGGACGCCGCTTCCGATGATGCGCGTCGAGGTGACGGAAGGCGCCGACGGCGGCGATTACTACTACACGACCTTTATCGACTACGAGTGGACGCTGGGGACGGTGACCGTTTACGTGACCGCATCGGATCTCTATACGGGCGAACTCCCGGCCGACATGTCCTTCCGGGTCACCATCATGCAGTAGGGCCGCACTTCGTGATGAACGGCCGCTATGTCGTGAGCACCGCCAGCAACGCCGACGGCCACATGGACTTTTTTGATAAAAATGCTTATATTAGCGGCAAATGATGAATGCATTTGCCGATGAAAAAGCTTTTAGCCCTGTTGACGGTACTCTGCCTGGCCGCGCTGAGCGGCTTCGGGCAGAGTATCCGCAATATTGACGAGACCGTCGTGCTCCGCCCGGACGGAAGCGCCCGCGTCACCCAGGTATGGGACGTCACCGTGGTCTCGGGCACGGAGTTCTACCTGCCCTTCGACAATCTGGGCCCGATGGATATCGAGGACCTGACCGTCAGCGAATACGGCCGCATGTTCGCCTCCGAGGGCGACGGCTGGGACACCGACCGCAGCCGGGAAGAGAAAGCCGGCCGCTGCGGCATCGTGCGCAAGGGCAGCGGCAGCCTGGAGCTCTGCTGGGGGCAGGGGGACTACGGCGACCATGTCTGGACGGTCAGCTACACGATCAAGGGCCTGGTGCTGAAGATGGGCGAGTACAACGGACTCTATTTCACCTTCGTCAACCCCGGCCTGTCCGCCCCGCCGCAGCACGTCAAGGTGACGATCGTCAATGAGACCGGAGGCCCGGCCTGGACGACGGACAACGTGAAGGTGTGGGGCTTCCGCTCCGACAGCGAGATCTTCGTGGAAGAGGGCGCCATCCGCGCCGAGTCCCTCGGGCCGTTCGGCACCAACAGCGCGATGACGGTGCTCGTCCGCTTCGACGGGGACCTGTTCACGCCGGCCCTGAGCTATCACAAGACCTTCGACGAGGTGCAGAAACAGGCCTTCGACGGGAGCGACTATCTCCCGAAGAAGATGACGTTCTGGGATTGGGTGAAGACGATCGGCGGCGCCATCCTGATGCTGGTCATCATCCTGCTCTCGCCTTCGGGCTGGATCGGCCTGGTCATCCTGTACCTGCTGTATCTCCTCTTCACCTATTATGTCCTGGGGCTGAAATACAAGAAGGATATCTACGGGAAGAACAAGATCTCGGGCTGGTACCGCGACGTTCCCCTCGAAGGCAGTCTGTCCGCCGCCTACTACACCCTGACCAAGGGCGACCGGATGGATTCAGGCCGGTTCGCCAACAACCTGATCGGCGCCTATTTCCTGAAGTGGGTGATGGACGGTCACGTGGCGGTGCTGCCGGATCCTGCCAAGGACAGCCGGGTCAATCTCTCCTTCGAGAAGGATATCCATTTCAGCGAATCCGTCGAGAACGACCTCTACACCATGGTCCGTCAGGCCAGCGGCGACAACCTCATCCTGGAGAAGGGCGAACTGGAGCGCTGGTCCAGGAAGTCGTTCAAGAAGCTTTCCAACATCCCCGAGCGGGAGCAGACGCGCGGCCTGAAGTGGTACCAGGACCGCCACTACATGACCTCCGCCCACCATTGCAACGCACAGGGCCAGGAGGCGGCCAGCCAGCTGATCCAGTTCAAGAATTACCTGGAGGACTTCACCCTCAGCAAGGAGCGGGGCGCCATCGAGGTCGGCCTGTGGCGGGATTATCTGGTGCTGGCGGCCCTGTTCGGCATCGCCGACAAGGTGGCGAAACAGTTCGAGAAACTCTATCCGGCGCAGTTCGCCGAATTCACGCAGACCGCCCGTCTCAATACCACGATGTTCCATGACCTGATGCGGGTCTCCAACAATGTTTCGGCCTCGTCGATGCGCAATGCGATGGCTGAGAAAGCCGCCCGGACCGGCGGCGGAGGCGGGGGCTGGAGCGGCGGAGGCGGCGGCCATTTCTCCGGCGGCGGAGGCGGCGGCTCCTTCGGGGGCAGCTTCGGCGGAGGCAGCCGGTAGGCCCGGCAGGCTACAGTTCGGTGCGGATGAGCTCCAGCAGCTCGTCCGCACTGTCCGTTTCGGGGACGAGCCAGTGCTGCCCGGCGATCAGCCGGGGCACGCCGCCCTTCCCGCCGGCGGAAGTGCGGCCGAACAATTCTTCCGCCTTGCGGAGCGCGGCCTCGATGCGGGGATCGGCGAGGGCGGCGTCAAAACCCGCTCCCAACAGTGCCCGGGCACGCTTTTCCGCTTCGGCGGGCGGGATGACGGCCTGCGGGTTTCCCTCGCCGAGCAGGTAATCCCAATAGGCGGCATACGCATCCGGGCGGGCGTACCAGACGGCCAGGGCGTAGCGTGTGAGCGGGCAGGAGCCCGCGAAACGGTCGATGCCCGAAGCGGGAAGATAGGGGTTGCAGGCGCTGCTGAGCGGCACCGGACAGAGCCGGATGCGGTACTGCCCGCCGCTCCGGTCCAGCAGTTCGGGCAGGATCCGGTGCAGGCGGCGGCAATGGGTACACTGGAAGTCGAACAGCAGGGTGAGGGTCTGCCCGTCATTCGCCGGCTTGACCGGCGAATCTCCCAGCACCGGGACCTCCCCGTCCGCAAAGGCCGGCAGGTCCGCCTCGGAACGGCCGCTGTCATAGACGGCGTCGGGGAGCGTCCGGGCCTGGACGAAGGCGAAAACCGCCGCCGCGACGAGGCCTGCCGCAAACGGGAACGCCCCCTCCTTCCGGTCATGGGTAGTAGACGGAAGCGGTTGCCTGATGGAAGGAGCGGAGCGACGCAGGGGGGCCGGGGGGTCCGCCCCCCGGTCATGGGCGGCGATCAGTATGATCGCTGCTATTGCACATCCCAGGATGTGCAGCAGCGTGCAGTACTTGCAGAAACTGTGCAGGACAAATATCTGTAACCCGCTGAACCACAGCGCCGCTCCGGCGAGGCAGCCGGCCAGGACCGGCAGCAGTTTCCAGATCAGGCGGTCCAGCGAACGAGCCTCGGCGGAGTCTCCGCCGAGAAACAGCACGCAGACGATCAGCAGGACATAGACCAGCGCCGCAGGCAGACTGACCGGCACGCCGCCGAGCACGTAGGCCCAGGGGCTGTGCATCACGCTGTCGCAGGCGCTGCCCGCGCCGCAACCGGCCAGTTGCCCGCCGGCCAGGGAATGGAAAAGCATCCAGGCGGCGAGCAGCAGACCGGCTGCGCACAGCGGCAGCATCCGGGCTTTGAACCTGCGCAGGGTCACGGGATCAATACCGGTTGGCGGCGCCCGGTGTCGGCTGGCCCGTGGCGACGGGCGTACCGGCTCCGCAGGCGGCCTTCAGGGGTTCTGTGAGTGTCACACCCGTCCCGCAGGCGGCTTCAGCGGCTTTGTGCGCCTTGCGCAGCGGGGCGCTCAGCACGAGCTTGTCCAGCTGCTGGTTGCGGGGAATCCACCAGCCGCGCGGCATGATCACTTCGGCCACGGTGGCTTTCTCGCCGCCGACCATAATCTCCTGCCCGGGCGCGAAACCCGTAGCGGAAGCGACGGCCAGTGTCTTGGTGCCCGCGCCTGCGGCAGCCGTCAGCAGGGTGCCGCCGGCGCCGCCGACCTTCGCGACCTTCACGACCTGGTCGTCGGCTCCGTGTCCGATGACGAGGGAGCCGCCTTCGCGCACGCCTTCCACGGAGGAGAGCTTGACGTTGGTGTCGCCGGCCTGGACGGGAAGTGTCAGGGAGAAGGGCTGCTGGGCGTGGAAATCGGTCTTGTTGTCATCGCGGTCAGCGCCGTCCGGGAAGCGGCCGGCGCTGAGGGCAGGCTGCGTGCCGCCCATGCCCGGGCCGAAACGGCGGGAGACGACGGGCGTCGCGACGAAGTTGCCGGGCTCGTGGGCTCCGGAATCGGCCTGATAGCCCTCGGAGAGCCAGGGATCCACTACCAGGCCGTAGTTGAGGGCGTCGGCGATGTTGCCCCGGGCGTCGCGCAGCGTGATGTTGCCGGCAGACTCGGAGAGGGCGGGACCGCCGAAGAGCAGGTCGGCCGGGACCGTGCCCCGGTAACCGCCCGTGCCGGCCACGACGGCTTCGTTGACCGGATGGGCCGCGCCGAGCGGGCTGTCCAGCTCGATGGAGAAGCAGAGGGCGAGCACCGGCTCGTTGCTGTAGTGCGGATATTTCGTGGCGGGCTCGAAGCTGATGCCCGTGCCGTTCACGCTGAAAGGCATGTTGGAGGAATGGGCGAACTGCAGCGGCTCGGCGATGTCCAGGCCCGTGCCCGGATCCTCTCCGGGCTGCAGCGGACCGCGGTTGGCGTTGCGCACGGACGCCGTGCCCACCTTCGTCACGGTCACGGTCTCGATGCCGTGGCCCTGGCTGTCGATGTCCAGGCGGATCTTGTCGCCGACGGAGATGTTCTCGACCGTATTGACCTTGATGTTGGTGTCGCCGGGCTTGGCGTCCATGGACAGCCAGCCCTGCGTGCCAGCCTTGCCGACGGCCGTGACGGTCACGACCTCATATTTCTCCAGGGAGTTGGAGACCGCAGGACGCTCGGTGCCGTAGCCGATGGCCATCTTCTGGCCGACCTGGAAATGGGCGGCGGAGGTGACGGGGAGGTTGGTCGAACCGGCGGGGATCTCGATGCCGTGGCCGCCCGGGAGGGGCTGCCAGACGGTCGTCGGGGTCCCGGCGGGCTGCATGCCGCGTCCGAACGGGGCCGCTCCGGCGTTGTAACTCACCGGCGCGGGGGCATTCACCGCCTTGACGGTCTTCTTCTCGCTTCCCACCAGGATCTCGTCGCCGGGCCGGATTCCTTCGACGCTGCGTACGTAGATGACCTGGTCGCCCCGCGCGGCGTCCACGGCGAGGCCGGAGCCGGCCATGCCGAGCAGATACCAGGATTTCGGCGCAAGCTTCGTCCCGGCGGGAACCGTGATGTCGGAGAAGGACGGGATGTTGGCGGCGTGGTGCCGGACGGTCCAGCCGGACAGGTCAACGGCCTGGTCGGAGGCATTGTAGAGCTCGATGAAGCCGTCCGTGACGCTGAATTCGTTGATCTTGACGGGGGCGGTGTTGCGCACTTTGAGATGTCCGGTCTCGCGGACGGTGCCGGCGGCGGTCTTCCAGGCCGCCACGGCCTGCAGGTCGCCGTTGAAGGAGGCGCTGCCGGAGGTCACGTCAAACTCGGCCACGACCGTCTGCCCGGGGGCGACGGCATAGCCGATGCGCGCCAGCTTGCCGTCCGGGCCGGAGACTTTCCAGCCTTTCGGGGCCTGGAGGGCCAGGGTGAGGTCCTCGACGGGCGCGTCGGTCGTGTTGACGAAGCGCACCACGGTCTTGGCGGTGCTGCCCGGAGCGAAGGTCTGCACGTTGGAGGGGCGGGCGTCCTGGAGCGACGGGAACACCTCCACGGTGGCCACGCGGTAGCGGGCGGCCACGACGTTGGCCTGGATCTCCTGGTTGACCGCTTCGGTGGGGAAGGTGCCGGCGGCCGTCATCGCGGCCTCATAGAAGGTGCCGGCGGAGCCGTTGGAATTGTCGCCGCCGTTGCCCAGCAGGATGGCACCCTGCTTGCGCATCGGGTCGTAGCTGCTGCGCGGGTTCTGGATGCGCCCGCCGTCATAATAGATCTTCAGCTCCCCTTCCTGGGCATTGCCGCCCATCGAGCGCCAGTGGTGCGGCTCGCCGTCGGCCGTGGCCGTGACGAAGCGCCAGGACACGGCGTCCAGGCCGCGGCAGTATTTGTCGTTGGGGTCCGGGTTAACGCAGCCCACGAGGTTGTTCTCCTGGTCGGTCATGATCCACGGGCCGTCCCCTTCTCCGTAGTACCAGCCGCGGGAGTTGCCGAAATAGGTCGTCTCCATCGTGCCGTCGCCGTCGTCGCGGCTGTCGGTCTCGGCATTGCCGTAGTCGAAGCAGCATCCGTCGTTGTAGTGCTGCCCGCTGAAGACCCAGTACTGGCCCTCGGCCTGGTCGTCCACGGCCGTGCCCTTGGGGTCGTTGAGGCGCAGGCCCATGCCCGGGGCGATGAAGATGCCATAGACCTTGTGGCCCATCACGTTCACGGGTGCCCAGTCGGCCACGGGGACGTTGTTGTATCCGCCCATGGCGGGGCCGCTGAAGCCGCCGCGCGGGGCCTGGTAGAGGTGGTTGCCCTGGCCGGACTGGTCATAGAGGACCGTGATCCAGCAATAGGTGTCCTTGCAGAAGGCGTCCTGGGCCGCCGCGTCGGCATAGCCGCCGGGATCGCCCGCCGAGGACTTGACGACCCCGATGTCCAGGGTCTTGCCGTCCGACTGGCGCATGATCTGGTAGAGCGGGCCGTCGTAGGCGGCATACAGGGCCCGGGTGGTGCTGTGGGCGGCCACACAGGGCGCCCCGCCGCGGGCATAGACATCGCAAGGTCCCTCCGGGCGCTGCAGCGCCTTGGACCCCGCCAGGTTGTTGCAGGCAATCGCCGCTCCTACGAGCACCAGGCCGACGACTGCTCCGAATAATGCTTTTTTCATGATTCGCTTGGTTTTTCACGTTAAAGATAAGAATTTGTCCGGATATCCGGACCCGCCTGAACGGAATTTGAAACAATATGTGCAATCCGTGTTATCCGGGCAGTCCGTTTTATTGCTACTTTTGTTTCAAACCAATCACCTTTTTTATGCGGAAGACTTTCCTTACGGTCCTTGCGGCCGTCCTCGCCCTGCTTCCTGCCGCCGCGCAGGTCCAGGACCCCAACTTTTTCATTTATCTCTGCTTCGGGCAGTCCAACATGGAGGCGGGCGCCCGCCCGGCCGAGCAGGACAAGGATTTCAACGACCCCCGCTTCCAGTTCATGGCGGCCGTCGATATGCCCCGCCACGGGCGGGAAATGGGACACTGGTACACCGCCACGCCGCCCATCTGCCGCGAGGGCAACAACCTCGGTCCGGTCGATTTCTTCGGCCGCAAGATGATTGAAGTCCTGCCGGAGCAGTACCGCGTGGGCGTGATCAACGTGTCCGTGGCCGGCGCCAAGCTGGAACTCTGGGACAAGGACGCCTGTGCGGACTACCTCGCGATGGAGGGCGCCGACCCCTCGCGCAGCTGGCTGATCCGGATTGCGGAGCAGTATGGGATGAACCCCTACCAGCGCCTGCTGGACATGGCGCGCGAGGCGCAGAAATACGGCGTGATCAAGGGCATGCTCCTGCACCAGGGCGAGTCCAACCCGGACGATCCCGCCTGGCCGGGCCGCGTCAAGAAGATCCACGACGACCTGTGCGCCGACCTGGGGATCGATCCCGCCGGTGTGCCGCTCCTGGCTGGCGAACTCAAATATGCCGAGCAGGACGGCGTCTGCGCCGCCTTCAACGAGGTGGTCCTGCCGCACCTGCCGGAGGTGATGCCCAATGCCTATGTGATCTCCGCGCTGGGCTGCGAGAGCACCGGAGACCAGTGGCACTTCAACACCGAGGGCATGCGCCTGATGGGCTACCGGATGGCGGACAAGATGCTGGAACTCCAGGGTTTCCGGGAACCGGCGCGCCGTACGCTCGCCCTGCACCCGGACCGCCTGGGCATCGCCGTGAGTCCCACCCTCGCGGGCATCTTCTTCGAAGATATCAACCAGAGCGTCGACGGCGGCATCTGCGCCCAGCTGATCCAGAACAACTCCTTCCAGGCCTACAACGTCCCGGAGGCCCCGGATCCCAACGAGTTTTCCACCTCCGACACGACCTTCTTCGGCTGGACGGTGCTGCGCGGGGCCGGCTCGGCGGGCAGCGCCCGCGCCGTCGCGGACAAGCCGCTGGTGCCGAAACTCAAGCGCTGGTATGACTTCGATCCCGCCGACAGCCACGACGACGAACTGCGCTACGCCCAGTACAGCGTACGCTTCGACATCCGGCAGCCGGGCACGGGCTTCGGCATCGCGGCCAACGGCTACGGCATCGCCGAATACAGGCGCGGCCGCGGGTTGACCTATTCCAACAACACGCAGACGCCGTCCATCCCCGCCGTGGAAGGCGTCAGCTACGATCTCGGCCTCTACCTGCAGGGCAAGGGCTACAAGGGCAGCATCTCCGTCTATCTGGAAGACGCCGCCGGGCAGCGCAACTCCGACGTGGTCACCATTTCCCGCCTCGGGCGGAAATGGCGGCAATACACCGGCACGCTGACGGCCGAGCGCTCCGCCGACAGCCGCCTGTGCATCGTGGCGGACGCCCCCGGCACCTTCTGGCTGGACTTCGTCACCCTCGTCCCGGAGGCCTCGCAACTGTGGAAAGAAGGGAAATACGGCCCCTTCCGCAAGGATTTGCTGGAGGCGCTCGAAGCCCTGCATCCGACCTTCATGCGCTTCCCGGGCGGCTGCGCTTCCGAAGGGACCAACTACTTCGGCCAGGTGTTCTGGAAGAACTCCGTCGGGCCGCGCGAAGAGCGCATCGGCTTCCGCAACCACTGGGGCTACTGGACCTCGCAGTACATCGGTTTCTATGACTATCTGATGATGGCGGAAGGCCTCGGCGCCACCCCGCTGCCGGTGCTCAACAACGGCGTGACCTGCCAGTTCGCCGGGCACCAGTACATCGCGCCCCTGGACACGCAGGCCGACCGCGACCGCTTCTACAACATCTTTGTCAAGGACGCCCTCGACTTCATCGAGTTCTGCAACGGCTCCACGGACACGCAGTGGGGCGCTCTCCGCGCCCGGATGGGCCACCCGGCACCGTTCAACCTCAAATACCTGGGCATCGGCAACGAGAACCGCGGTCCGGAGTTCTGGGAACGTTTCGATATCCTGTACAAGGCCATCAAGGAGCAGCACCCGGAGATCACCATCGTCTCCACGGCCGGAGCCGCGGACGCCGGCCCGGAATTCGACGCCAACATGAAGGAGATCGACGCCAGGTATCCCGACACCATCGTCGATGAACACTACTACAAGGGGGACGACTGGTTCTATACCCACGGCGACCGCTATCATGCCGATAAGGTCCGGGGTGCGGAAGGCCATACCTACGACCGGAGCCGTCCCACGCGCGTGTTCGTCGGCGAATTCGCCAACAACCGCGCCGCCAACGCCTACTCTTCGGCGATGGCCGAGGCGGCCTACTGGACCAGCCTGGAGCGCAATTCCGACATGGTCGTGATGGCCGCCTACGCCCCGCTCTTCTGCAAGAAGGGATTCAACAAATGGGGCTCCAACCTCATCTGGTTCGACAACCGGGGGATGTGGCGCTCCTGCAACTACTGGTACCAGCAGCTCTTCTCCGTGGCGGGCGACCGCGCCTTCGAAATGTCCGACGTGCTCGACGGGCAGAAGGCGGACGAGAAGGTCTATACCTCCCCGACGCTCGACACGCAGACCGGTGAAATCTTCATCAAGATCGTCAATGCGGAGGCGCTGGACAAAGTGCTGACCGTGCAGACGGGCAGCGGCCGGCGCTATGCGGCCACGCTGGACTTCGTCTCCTCGCACGACACTTCGGTCAAGAACCAGGGCGATCCCAACTACTACTCCAGCCATCCGGATTACGCGGCGCCTGCCGGACCCGGCCCCCGGGCGGGAGAGCGTCCCGGCCTGCGCGAGATGGCGTTCCGCTTCGCCAAGCGCGTCAGATATACGGAGGCCGTCGTCCCGCACCACAGGGACCTGGGCACCGTCAGCGGCGAATTCACCTTCACCCTCCCGGAGAACGCCATCGGCATCCTGCGGCTGAAACCGCTTCAATGAGCCAATGAAAAAACTGTTTTTTGTGTTGACCGCCACGGCGGTCCTTGCCGCAGGCGTCATCTTGGCCGTCTGCTGCGATTCCGGTCCGAAGAGCGGCCCGTGCGACATCTACCGGCAGGGCGGTACACCCTGCGTGACCGCGCATAGCACGACACGCGTGCTGGATTCTCGCTACCGGGGACCGCTCTACCAGGTGCAGCGCGACTCCGACGGTGCGACGCTGGACATCCGCGCCACGCGCGGAGGCTATGCCGACGCGGCCGCGCAGGATGCCTTCTGCGCCGGTACCGTCTGCCGCATTACCGTAATCTACGACCAGTCCGGACAGGGCAATGACCTGCTGCCCGCGCCGCCGGGGACTTTCCTGGGCCCGGACAAGGGCGGTTTCAACAACCCGGCACTGGCCGACATGGCGCCGGCGCTGCTCGACGGCCACAAAGTTTACGGCGTTTACATCATGCCCGGCATGGGCTACCGCTGCAACAACGCGCGCGGCCTTGCCGTCGATGACGAGCCGGAGGGTATGTACTATGTCATCGACGGCACCCACTATGACAGCGGGTGCTGCTTCGACTACGGCAACTCGTCCACCAACGGCCGTGCCGTGGGCACGGGCACGATGGAGACCACCTATTACGGCACGTCCACGGCCTGGGGCCGGGGCAATGGCGAGGGCCCCTGGATCATGGCCGACATGGAGGCCGGACTCTTCTCGGGCTACGATGCCAAGCAGAACGACGTACCGTCCATCACGGACTGGCGATTCGTGTCCGTGTACGTGAACGGGGGAGGCGGCAACCAATGGGATCTGCGCGGCGCTGACGCCACACAGGCAGATGTCACCACCTTCTACTGGGGTCCCCGTCCGCACACGCCCGACAGCGACGCCTACTATCCGATGCACAAGAAGGGAGGTATGCTGCTGGGCAATGGCGGCGACAACGGCAACGGCTCCGCCGGGACATTTTACGAAGGCGTGATGACGGTCGGTTATCCTGCGGACGAGACCATCGCTGCGGTACAGGAGAGTATCGCGGCCGCGCGATACCAGGCCTATCCGCTTGAGCTTTCGCGCATTACTTCCATGCGTCCGGGCGAAAGCCGCCAGGTGGGCGTGTTCGTCAGTAATACATCGGACTCGCCGATGAGCGGTCTCGCGCTGGATGCGACCCTGCCGGACGACTGGCGCATCCAACCGGAGGGCGAGGTCCCGGCGCAGTTGGAGCCGGGTGCGCGCGCGACCCTTCTCTATACCCTGACCGCCCCAGCCGGACGTTCTTCCGGCGAATTGCGGTTCGCGGTGTCCTGGAAAGGCGGCAAAGCAGATGCCGGAAGCTGTATCCGCTGCTCGGAAGCGCTGAAAATCAACGAAGTAGGGCTAAACGAACCTTTTATAGAACTCTTTAATGCCGACACCGTCCCTGCGGACCTGTCGGGCCTTACCATCCAGGTGCGGCATAGCGGCCGGGCAGCCGTGGACGCCCTGACTTTCCCGGCAGGGACGAGCCTCGCTCCGGGCATGCACCTGATGCTGGTGCCCGACCCCGCCATGCCGACGGCGCCGGTCACGACCATTTTCGCGCCCGTCTCCACCGGGCCGAAACTGCATTTCAGTCCGCGGACGACCACCACGCTTCCCGCCACATCCATCGAAGGGTTTGTCGTCGGGGAGATGATGGGCATCGACTTGGGCGGACAGTACGAAGAAGTGACCGTGATCCGGGTGGGTACACCCGCAACGCAGAGCAACCTCGCGGCAGCCGCCATGGCCGGAGACACGCAGTTGACACTTGATGCGACGGTCCACCTCCTGCCGGGTTCGGAGTTGACGGTGGATACCGGCGACCGGATTGAAATCGTCAAGGTGAAGGAATTGGTACGCGTCAGCGAGGCGCCCGTGCGCGGTTTCGGCCGTCCACAGACGCCTCATGAGCCGGGCATCGTTGAACTGGAGCAGCCCCTGCGGCGCGACCACGCCGCCGGCGTGGATGTCTCCTGCCCCGGCGAGGGCATCGCCTTCACGCCCGCGACGCGCTTCGCGCACGCCAGCGGCGACGCCCTGCAGCCGCTGGGCGCAGGCTGGACGCCGACAGAAGGGCTGTGGCTACGTCTCGCCCCGTCGGCGAGCGCCGGGTCCGTCGCGCTGGTCGATCCGGCCACGGGTACGGTGATTGACGCTGTGGTCTATGGCTCGCAGCAGAGCAACTCTAGCGCCAACGGCACGATTACCAGTCCGGAACTGGCTGTCCTGGAGGGAAATCAACGCGGGGGCGGCTGCCAGGCCGTAGCCCCCGGGCCCGTCCCGGCCTGGCTGCTGGCACGCAATCCCGAATTGGCCAAGACTGCCAGTCGCAGTCTGGTCCGCTTCCCGGACGGTGCGGACACAGACGTTCTCTGCGAGGACTTTCACCTGTCGGAGCATCCCACGCCTGGCGCGGCGAACGTCCTGCCGTAACCCCGGGCCCGACCCATCCTCAAAACGGGCGGGTTTTGAGGAAAGTTGCCGTCTTTTGTTTGTTTCCTCCTCAAAAAAGCCTAATTTTGAGGAGGAAACACTGCATTATGAAAAAGATTCTCCTTCTCCCGCTGTCCTGCCTGCTGCTGGCAGCGCCCCTTTCCGCCCAGAACCGCACGGCGGATCCGGACCCGCAATTCAAGGTTTTCGTTGATACCGGCCGGGAGCCCATCGCGCCCGGCGCCTGGCAGCCCACGGTGGAGAGCCTCTCCGCCTGGGAGTGCCCCGAATGGTTCCGTGACGCCAAATTCGGCATCTGGGCCCACTGGGGGCCGCAATGTGAGCCCGAAGACGGAGACTGGTACGCCCGCAACATGTACTTCGAGGGCAGCCGGCAGTACGAATACAACATCGACGCGAAGGACCACCCGTCCCGCTTCGGCTTCAAGGACTGGATCCACGAATGGAAGGCGGAGCGCTGGGACCCGGATGCGCTGGTCAAGCTCTACAAGGAGGCCGGTGCGCGGTATTTCTTCACCCTGGCCAACCACCACGACAACTTCGACCTCTTCGACAGCAAGTACCAGAGCTGGAACTCCGTGGCCCTGGGCCCGCAGAAGGACATCGTGGGCGGCTGGGCGGCGGCCTGCCGCAAATATGGCCTCCGCCTGGGCGTGAGCGTGCACGCGGCGCATGCCTGGTGCTGGTACGAGCCCTCCCGCGGGGCCGACACGAAGGGCCCGCTCGCCGGCGTGCCCTACGACGGCGTCCTGACGAAGGAGGACGGCGCCGGGACCTGGTGGGAGGGCCTCGACCCGCAGGAGCTCTACGAGCAGCGCCACCCGCTGAGCCCCAACAACCGCTCCTGGGACTGGGAGGAGGACAAAATCACCACCCCCGACCAGGCCTACTGCGACAAGATCTACAACCGTACCGTCCAGCTGATCAACGACTATGATCCGGATATCGTCTATTTCGACGACACCTACCTCCCGCTCTGGCCCGTCTCGGACGCCGGCCTCAAGATCCTCGCGCACGGCTACAACCGCAGCGCGGCCCGGCACGGCGGCCAGCCCCAAATCGTCTTCACCGGCAAGGTGCTGACGGACTGGCAGAAGCAGACCCTGCTCTGGGATGTGGAGCGCGGCGCTCCCGACGCCATCCAGGAGCTCCCCTGGCAGACCTGCACCTGCATCGGCAGCTGGCACTACGACAAGCACGTCTATTACCAGGACCGCTACAAGACGGCCGCCCAGGTGGTCCGGATGCTGGTGGACGTGGTCTCCAAGAACGGCAACCTGCTGCTCAGCGTCCCGCTCCGGGGCGACGGCACGCCGGACCCCACGGAGCTGCGCATCGTCGGGGAGATCGGCCGCTGGATGCAGGTCAACTCCGAGAGTATCTATGACACCCGCCCGTGGGTGATCTATGGCGAAGGCCCCACGGCCGAAGCCGCCAACCCCATCAACGCGCAGGGCTTCAACGAAGGCCGCCAGCAGTATTCCGCCGCCGACATCCGCTTCAACAAGAAGGGGGACAAGACCCTCTACGTGACCCTGATGGGGGTCCCCGAAGGGGACATCACCGTGCGCGCCCTCGGCTCCCGGACGGAACAGAACCGTCGCAGGATCAAAAACATCGCGCTGCTCGGAAGCAGCGCGAAAGTGGAGTGGAAGCAGGACCGCGACCATCTGACCATCAGCTGTCCGGCGGAGGTCCCTTCCCCGGAGGCGGTCGTCTTCAAAGTCACGTTCTAATCCGCCATCTGGCTGGCCAGCAGGTTCTCGAACTGGTCTCGGGGCATCTGCCCGTCCAGGCAGATGAAGGTCACCTCGTCCGCCTCGGCGGCGAGCATCACGAAGCCGTTGACGACCTTGTCGTTGCCCACGGTGTACATGCGCATTGTCTGGCCGCTGTCCTTGGCCTCCATCAGGAGTTCGTATTTCCCGCTCTGGATGAAGCGTTCCGCTTCGGCGCGGAGCTGGCCGTTGATGGCGGCGTTCTCGCTGTTGAGGATGTACATGCCGGTCAGGGAGCGGATGACGGGGGAGAGGTTGACCTTGTCGCTGCCGGTGTCGATGTCGGGGATCTTGCCGATCAGGCGGAACATGGCGGGGGAGATATAGACGGCGCTGACCTGTTCGGCGTCGGAGTACTTCTGGTAGATGGATTTGCCGTTCTGCGCCAGGGCGGACAGGCTGAGCAGCAGGGCTGCGAGGATCAGGGTTATGTGTTTCATTTCGATTGGATCTTTTGGAGGATGTTCTGGGGGATTTCTGCGGCTTCGCCGGCCTCGCGGGCCAGTTCCACGCCGCTGTTCATCTTGTCGGAGATGGTCCGGAAGGCCTTTTCCACTTCGGCGTAAGCGAGGTAGGGGTCGTCGAAGGTGTCTTTCGGTCCGCTGGACGGCAGGAGGACGAGCGCGGCGGCAGCGGCTGCCACGGCGAGCGACGCGTAGGGGATCCAGCGTGCCGGACGGGGCCGGGCGGTCTGTGCAAGCTCGCGGGCGGCGAGGGTCTCGCGGAGGCGCTGCTGCAGGTCCTGCGGGGCGTGGACGCCCTGCGCTGCGGCTTGTGCTTCGAGCTCTTCGGGGCTGAGCTTTTCGATTTCTTCGAGGGTCTTCATATCTTCATTTTCTTCAGTTTTGCGCGCGCCTGCGAGAGGAGCACGCGGAGGGTGAGGTAGTTGATGCCGGTCCGTTCGGAGATCTCCTCGTAGGAGAGGCCGTCGAGGACCTTGAGGGTCAGTACGTTGCGCTGTCGGTCCGGAAGGGACTTGATGGCGTCGAGCACCTTGGCGAGCCGCTCCCGCCCGTCCACCGCCTCGTCCTGCCGCCCGGGCAGCGCCGGCTCGGGGAGTTCGGGCGGGGTCACGCACCGGCTGCGGCGCCGGATGCGGTCCAGGCACAGGTTGCGCAGCACCGTGATGCCGTAGCCCTTGGGGTTGCGGATGCCTTCCAGCGCGTCCCGGCCCGTCCAGAGCTTGAGGTAGAGCTCCTGCACGGCGTCCTCGGCCTCGGCATCGTCCTCCAGGATGTAGCGGGCGATCTGCCAGAAGGTGTCGGCGAGGGAGAGCCAGTCGGCCTGGAAACGTTCGCTAGTCATCGGACAGGACCTTGGCGACGCTCTCCATCGGGATGCTCCCGAAGATGCAAATCAGGGCATGGCTGGAAGGGGCGTGCATCACGAAATCGCGCACTTCGCCCGTGGCGTCGTCCACCACGCCGAACATCCGGACGCGCTCCGAGCCGTCCTTGGCCTCCATGAGCAGTTCGCTGCCGTGCAGGGCCTGGTCGAGCCGGCGGGTGATGCGTTCGCGCACCTCCGGTGTGCAGCCGTCGTATTCCAGGACGGTGAATCGTTTCACGCCGCGCACCAGGTCCAGGGCTTGCCTGGCGTCGGGGTCGGATTTGGCGGCCATCCGCACGACGCTTTTGACGGCCGCCGTGCCCAGCCAGCCCAGTTTGACGACTTCCACGCCGTCGTAGCCCCGGAATTCCGACACCACGGCGGCGAGCTTCGACTTGGAGGCCGTCCTGGCGGCGGGCTTGCCCGCGGACGCTGCCAGCGGCAGCAGGGCGAGAAGGAAAAGCAACAGGATTCTTTTCATTTTTTTCAGGTTTTCCTGTAATAGACGCGCGGTGGCGCGAAATGTTAAGCGTTTTCGCTAAATAATTATGGGCGTGTTAATTACAAAATGAACCCGTGCTTTTTGCGCTGGGTTCATTTTGTAAAATGCTAAATGTCAATAAGATGCTGAAAACGGCTACCGGACCGGATCCGGCAGGATGATGACGACCGTGCCGACCTTGACCCGCTGCTTGAGATCGAGGATGTCCTCGTTGCGCAGGCGGATGCAGCCCTCCGTGGCCCGGGTCCCGATGCTCTCGGGGAAGGGGGTGCCGTGGATGCCGATGTCCCAGAAGCCCGGCACGTCGAGACGCAGAAACCAGGGGCCGTAGGCATCCTTGACGGGGCCCTTGCCGTCCTTGAAGTCGTGCGAGAGGCCCTTCGCGTTGAGGAGCTGGTTGATCTTGAAGGTGCCTTCGGGGGTCTTGTGGTCGCCCCGGACCTTCTTGGGACCGTAGTTGACGGCGCAGGAGATGCCGTATTCCTTGATGGGCTGTCCCTGTGCGTCGGCGAGCGTGAGCTTGAAGCCCTGCTTGTCGATCACGATGAACGGGGCGTCGCCGGCCTGGTCGAGGTACTTGGCGAAAGGAGCTTGCGCTCCGGCGGTCAGCGCCGGGAGCAGGGCAAGCAGCAGGAGTGCGATTTTCTTCATCATGAGGCAAAGGTAAGGAAATTTTGTTAACTTCGCAGAATAACCAATTAACCGAATTCCCATGAGACTGAGATTCTTTTTGCCCGCCCTGGGCGCCCTGCTGCTGGCGGCATCCTGTTTCGCGCAGGATTACAGCCGGCTGCAACTCGACGAGAAGCACCGGCTGCTGAACGCGTATGCCACCCCCGAAGAGTTGCAGAACCCCTATGTCGCGGCCACGCTCCAGACGCTGGGCGAACTGTCCGCCGACCGGCGTACGCTGACCCTGCCCGCCGGGACGACCGTCTATATCGCCCCCGGCGTCTATTGGACCGACGAGACCTACCGGCAGGGCTTCCCGTTTGACGACAGCGGGTTCGTCATCGCGCCGCCCAACGTGGGCCTGACCATCCTCGGCGACGACATTTCCTTCATCGGCCTGTCCGGCGACCCGGACGACGTGCGCATCGCCGGCAACCGCGGCGAAGGCGGCGCGAAGGGCCTCGGCGCCGGGGGAAGCTGGTACACCCTGGCCGTCTCCACCGGCTTCCGCGCGGAGAACATCACCATCGCCAATTACGCGCAGGAAGACCTCGTCTATCTGCCCGATCCCTCGCAGAACATCTCCAAGCGCATCGATTCCAAGAACCACGCGGAGGTGCTCACCGCCGCGGCGCGCGGGGTGGACCGGATGGAATTCCGCAACGTCCGCTTCGTCGGCTACCTCAACATGATGGCGGGCTTCTCCCCGAAGCGCGCCTATTTCAAGGACTGCTTCATCCAGTGCACCGACGACTCCGTCTTCGGGGGCGGGATCAATGTCTATGAGAACTGCACCTTCCACCTCTGCGACAACCATCCGACCTGGAGCGGCGCGGCGGCCGGCGGGCTCAACGCCCTGCTGGGCTGCAAATTGATCGGCATGCCGATGATGACGCATCCCTTCCTGTCGCTGGCCAAGAACGCGGCTCCCGGCAACGGGGCGCAGGCCTCGGCCATCTACGCCGTCATCGACTGCCAGTTCCTCGGGCGCATCGCTTCGGTGGAGTGGGAGAACCGCGTCCGCGAAGATGCCCGCTACGCCGTACACGGCAATACCATCGGCGTTGCACGCAAGCCGCTGGTGATCAGCGCTTCCGCTCCGCAGCTCTCGGTCGAATACGACGGCGCCGCGCTGCAGGCCTTCAAGGTGGGCGACGAATACAATGTCTATAATCTGCTCAAGGGCGACGACGGCTGGGACCCCAAGGGGCAGTACAGCCCGGCCTGGGAGCCCTATGCCAATCTCCCGTACCGCTTCCTGGTGGGCTTCACGGGCAAGGAACTGGACTCCGCCCTGAGCGGGGAAGGCAACCGCGTCGTGCTGACCGCGGCCCCGGCGCCGCTCTCTTCCGTGGACCTGCGCCAGGTCCGCTGGGAATATGACACCGCCCTGCTGACGGGCAGCGCGGATCCGGACGCCGGCACGCTGACCCTGTCGGCGAAGCCCAACCGGACCGGCGCCATCGTGTCGGCCCCCGTCAGCTGTGTCCTGCCCAACGGCATCCGGGCGGGTGTGACGCTGCAGATCCGCCCCGTGCCCGTGGCGGCTCCGAAACTCCGCGCCCCGGCCCTGCGCATCCAGGACGGCCGCGCGCTGCTCTCCTACCGGCTGGACAAGCCGGGCTTCCGGGATGTCTCCCGCGTGGAGTGGTACCGCGAGAGCGGCCCGGGCCGCACCGACGGCGTGCACATCGGTACGAGCCGCAACGACGCGGAAGGACTCTTCCAGGACGATCCCTGCAAGTCCCTGACGCTCACCCGCTACGACGTCGGCTGCTGGCTGCGCGCCGTGATTACGCCGAAATACGCCTTCAGCCCGGACGCCCCCGCCTCCGTGACCGTTTACAGCCAGCGGGCCGTCCGCCCGGAGGATGTGGCCTCGGCGGCACTGGAGACCGATTTCAAGAACACGTTCATCGCCACGGAGCCGCGCGCGGCGACCGTCGGCCGCTGGTTCTTCGACAACGAGACCGGCACGCCCGACCCCTGGGTCTGGGGCACGGGCTCCAACGGATCCGACGGCCTGTGGGGCCTGTGCAACAACATGCGCCAGCCGGAGCCCCCGCTGCTGGTCTTCGCCCAGGAGGGCGACTACGGCGACATGTCCTTCACGGTCGATTATTCCGCCAGCAAGGTGGAGGGCCAGGGATTCGGCGGCAGCGGCTGCTATATGGACGTGATGATCAAGTATGACGCGGCCGCGCGCAGCGGCTACGGCGTGCGCATCGAGCGCGTCCCCGCCACCACCAACGGCACGTTGTGGACCCTGTACCGCTACGACGGCGATGCGCGCACGGCCCTGACCGGGGGCGTGCTGGCCGCCTCCTTCATGCCGCAGAGCCGCCTGACCGTCTCCGTGTCCGGCAACACCCTGCGGGTGAACGCCGAAACGGACTCCGACAAGACGCCGCTCCAGGTCAAGGAAGCGCTCCCTGAACGGCTGGACCTCTCCTGGACGGATCCTTCGGGCGCGCTGGGCCGCTGCCGCTTCGGCGGCGCCGCGCTGCGCATCTACAACTCCGGCACGCCGGGCTACCGCTACAACGCCGCCTCCAACAACTGCGTGATGCTGCACCGCGTGCGGCTGGACGCCCGGGAGCGGTAGATCTCATAATATTTTGTTATATTTGACGTATGAAACGGATCCTCCTCATCGCGGCGCTGGCCCTCGGGGCCCTGTCCGCCTACGCACAGACCTGGGACGGCCCGCAGTGGGCGGTTGTCAATATCTCCACCTCCTTCCTGCGCCTCAAGCCGGATTACGAGTCGGGCAACGAGACCCAGGCCCTGATGGGCACGGTCCTGCGCGTACATGGCGCCGACCGCTACTGGCGCCTCGTGGATGCACCCGATTACCCGGATGTCTGGACCACGCAGCTGGGCCTCGCCTTCATGGACGAGGCTGGCAAGGACGCCTGGGTAGCCGCTCCCAAATATATCTGCACCACGGAATACACGCACCTTTTCGCGGAGCCGACCACGACGGCCGAGCGTGTGTGCGACTTCACGATGGCGGACCTCGTGCGCAAGGGCACGGAGAGCCGCCGGGGCTGGGTGCAGGTCTTCCTGCCCTCGGGCCGGGAATGTTGGGCGCGCGCCTATGACGTGATGGATTTCGAAGAATGGACGCGCACGCGCGAGGCGACACAGCAGGCGCTGATCGCCACGGCGCGGCGCTTTCTGGGCACGCCCTATCTGTGGGGCGGCGCCAGCGCCAAGCACTTCGACTGCAGCGGTTTCACGCAGTTCGTCTATCGCCAGAGCGGCATCGTGCTGCCCCGCAACGCCCGCGAGCAGATCCATACGGGCGAGGAGATTCCCTACGACTTCGACCGGATGCAGCCCGGCGACCTGATCTTCTACGGCACGCCCGCGACGGCGAAGAAGAAAATGGTGGTGGCGCATGTGGCGATGTATCTGGGCGACAAGAAGATCATCCATTCTTCACAGCTGGTGCGCATCAACTCCCTGACGCCGGACGGCGAAGACTACTACGAGCGCTCCAACCCGCTGGGCGTCCGCCGCATCCTGGGCCACGTGGACGAGCCGGGCTCCGGTATCCGCAGCGTCGCCGCGCACCCGTGGTATTTCTGATACATTAAACCTTCCGATATGAAAAAGATCTTCACATTGCTCACCGGATGCCTGCTCTGTGCGGCGTCCTATGCCCAGACTCCGGTCACGTTCACGGCCGAACAGGACCACCAGAACATGCTGGACCAACTGGGCATCAAGTCCATCCGGCGCGGCTTCGACGCTGACCAGAGCAGCCCCTATGCCGCCAACTACGACGAAAGCAAGGCCAATCCCTTCCCCGTGCTTCCGGAGATCCTCAAGACGAAAGCCGGAAAAAAGGTGACCACCGCGAAGCAGTGGTGGGAGGTCCGCCGGCCGGAGATCGTCGAGGATTTCGAGCGGGAGGTCTATGGGCGCGTGCCGGCCCACGTCCCCGGCGTGACCTGGACCGTGGAGGCGGAAGAGATCGAATTCGTCGGCCGCATCCGCGCCAAGGCGAAGCAGCTCCGGGGCCATGTGGACAACTCCGCCTGCCCTTCGATCAACGTCGATATCAAGATGGTGGTCGTGACGCCGGCCGACGCCCAGGGGCCGGTGCCCCTGCTGATGATGTTCGGTCCGGCGAATCTCCCGAATCCGGTCAAGCCGGGCGGGGATGACATGGCCGTCATCAACAAGGCCATCCGCCGCATGCTGGAGAACGATCCCGAGACGGCGGAGCTGATGAAGAAATATCCGGCCTGGCAGCCGTTCGAGCCCGCCAATCCCTTCGCGGCGTTCATGCGTCCGCAGCAGGCGCCCGGCCAGGATCCGCCGTCCAACCAGCAGTTGCTCGCCGCCGGCTGGGGCTATGCGATGATCGACCCGTCCAGCATCCAGGCGGACAACGGCGCCGGGCTCACCCGCGGCATCATCGGCCTTGTGAACAAGGGCCAGCCGCGCAAGCCGGACGACTGGGGGTCCCTGCGCGCCTGGGCCTGGGGTGCCGCCCGCGGCCTGGATTATCTGGAGACCGACCCGGACGTGGATGCGAAGCACGTCGGCATCGAAGGCGTGTCGCGCTACGGCAAGGCGGCCCTCGTCACGCTGGCGTTCGAGGAGCGCTTCTACATGGGCCTGATCGGCTCGTCCGGCAAGGGCGGCGCGGCCCTGCACCGCCGCATCTTCGGCGAGGGTATGGAGAATCTCGCCAATGCCGGCGAATACCACTGGATGGCCGGCAACTATATCAAATACTGCGCGATTGAGTCCAAGACGGGCGCCTGGAATGCCGGGATGCTGCCCGTGGATTCCCACGAACTCATCGCCCTCTGCGCGCCGCGCCTCGTGTTCATCAGCTACGGCATCCCCGAGCAGGGCGACGCCCTGTGGCTGGACCAGTACGGCAGCTGGCAGGCGA
>CAMHIP010000023.1 GCA_946185205.1 uncultured Bacteroidales bacterium
ATACAATTATGTTAGGAACTCTTCTTCAAGCAGCTGCGCTCGCCAAGTTCGGCGGCGCCATCGGAGCCGGCATCGTGGCCCTCGCGGCCGGATTCGGTATCGGCAAACTCGCCCAGTCCACGATGGAGGCCTCCGCCCGCCAGCCGGAGATCGCCGGCGGCCTGCGGACCACCGCCATCATCATCGGCGCCCTCATCGAAGGCGTCTGCCTCTTCGGCGTGATCGTCTGTCTGCTCGCTGTCCTCCAGTCGTAGAACCATGTCGCTGATCACACCGGATTTCGGGCTTCTGTTCTGGATGGTCGTCATCTTCGGGGCGGTGTTCTTCCTGCTCGCGAAGTTCGGCTTCCCGATCATTACCAAGGCCGTGCAGCAGCGCTCCGACCACATCGCCGACTCTCTCAAGGCGGCCGACGAAGCCCAGGCGCGCCTCGCCGGCATGGCCGAGGAGCAGCGCAAGATGATCGAGCAGACCCGTCTGGAGCAGAGCCGTATCCTCAAGGAGGCCTCCGAGACGCGCGAGGCCATCATCGCGCAGGCGAAGGAGGAGGCGGCCGCCGAAGCGGCCAAACTGCTCGAACACGCCAAGGTGGAGATCGCCGCGGAGCGCGAAAGCGCCATCCGTGACATCCGCCGCCAGGTGGCGATGATCTCGGTGGAAGTGGCGGAAAAGATCGTACGCAAGGACATCGAAGGGGCGGAAGGCCAGCAGGCGCTGCTCGACCGTCTGGTCGATGAGGCCTCGCAGGCACAGTTCCCGAATTGATGACGGCAGGATGAACACGGGGATCATATCTTCTCGCTATGCCACCGCCCTGCTCCGCTACACGCAGGAGACGGGCGGGGGAGAGCGCGTATGCGCCCAGGTGCAACGCCTGCTGGAGCATCCGGAGCAGCGTCCCGGCCCGCTTGAGCCCGAGCTGGAGCGCTTCGTCCGGCTCCTCGTGAAGAACGGCCGCCTCGAAGACGTGCGTTTCATCTTCCGCAGTTTCATCTCGATGTACTATCGCTCCCGCGGGATCCGGGTGGCCCGGCTGACCACCGTCGTGCCCGCGCCGGAGCTGGAGCAGAAGCTCCGGACCATGCTGGAGAAGCAGCTGGGCGGTGAAGTCCGGATCGAATCCGTCACGGATCCCGCCCTGATCGGCGGCTTCACCCTGGAGGTGGACGACTACCTGCTGGATGCCAGCGTCCGCCGCCAGATCGAGCGCATCCGCCGGCAATTTGTCATCCAAAACAACAGAATCGTATAATGGCGCAGAATACCATCAAGGCGAGCGAAATCTCGGATATCCTGCTGGACCAGCTCCGCGGGATCGACAATTCGCTCCAATATGAAGAAGTCGGCCACGTGCTGACGGTCAGTGACGGCGTGGCCCGCATCTACGGCCTCGCCGGGGCCGAAGCCGGCGAACTTCTCGAATTCGACAGCGGCGTCAAGGGCGTCGTGATGAACCTCGAAGAGGACAATGTCGGAGCCGTCCTGCTCGGCCCCACCGACCAGGTGGGCGAAGGCATGAACGTCCGCAGGATGGGCCGTATCGCCGGCATTCCGGTGGGAGAGGGCCTGGTGGGCCGCGTGGTCGATCCGATCGGCACGCCGCTCGACGGGCTCGGTCCCGTGGAGGGCGAGACGGTCCGTATGCCGCTGGAGCGCAAGGCGCCCGGCGTCATCTTCCGGGAACCGGTCACGGAGCCGCTCCAGACGGGCCTCAAGGCCATCGACGCCATGATTCCGATCGGCCGTGGCCAGCGTGAGCTGATCATCGGCGACCGCCAGACCGGCAAGACGGCCATCGCCATCGACACCATCATCAACCAGCGCTCCGAGTTCCTCGCCGGCAAGCCGGTCTATTGTATCTATGTGGCTGTCGGCCAGAAAGGTTCCACCGTGGCTTCCATCGTCCAGACCCTCCGCGCCAAGGGTGCGATGGACTACACGATCGTGGTGGCGGCGACGGCGGCCGATCCCGCTGCCCTGCAGTATTATGCGCCTTTTGCCGGAGCGGCCATCGGCGAGTATTTCCGCGACACGGGGCGCCATGCCCTGGTGGTCTATGACGACCTGTCCAAGCAGGCCGTGGCCTACCGCGAGGTGTCGCTGATCCTGCGCCGTCCGTCCGGCCGCGAGGCCTATCCGGGCGACGTGTTCTACCTGCATTCCCGCCTGCTGGAGCGGGCGGCCAAGATCATCAGCCAGCAGGAGGTCGCCGAGCAGATGAACGATCTGCCGGAGACCCTCCGGGGTAAGGTCAAGGCGGGTGGTTCGCTGACCGCCCTGCCGATCATCGAGACGCAGGCGGGCGATGTGTCGGCCTACATCCCGACCAATGTGATTTCCATCACCGACGGCCAGATCTACCTGGAGTCGTCGCTGTTCAACGCCGGTTTCCGGCCGGCCATCAACGTGGGCATTTCGGTGTCCCGCGTGGGCGGTTCCGCCCAGAAGAAGTCCATGAAGAAGGTGGCCGGTTCGCTCAAGATCGACCAGGCCCAGTACAATGAGCTGGAGGCCTTCTCCAAGTTCTCGTCCGATATGGACAAGGTCACGGCGATGACGCTCGACAAGGGCCGCAAGAACAATCAGTTGCTCATCCAGCCGCAGTATAGCCCCATGCCCGTGGGCGAGCAGGTGGCCATCCTTTATTGCGGTACGCATGCGTTGATGGCGGAGCTGCGGATCGACCAGGTGGTCGAGTTCCAGGGCCTGTTCCTGGACCGGATGCGGGCTTCGCATCAGGATATCCTCGACGCGTTGTCGGAGGGCCGGATGCCGGACGATGCGCCTTCCGTGATCGAGCAGGAGGCGGCCGACCTGTGCCGGCTGCTTGCACAAAAAGCATAAGGAGGCGGCGCCGTGGCATCACTTCGGGAGATCAAGGACAGGATCGGGTCGGTCCGCAGCACGCTGAAGATCACTTCGGCGATGAAGCTCGTGGCTTCTGCCAAGCTCCGCAAGGCGCAGAAGGCGATCGAGGCGCTGCGGCCGTACGAGCAGACATTGGCCGAGATATTGTCGGCGATTCAGCCGGCAGGGGAGCCTTTGTCTCGGCGTCCATCCTCGCTTCCCGCTGACGCGGGAACCGGAGCCGGCGGGGCGGCTCCTGCTGCGGCTGAGCCTTCGACGAAAGGCTCCCCTGCCGGCATGGAGTATCGCCGGGGATCAACGGCTGTCGTGGCGATTGCGTCGAATTCTTCGTTGTGCGGCGGGTTCAATGCGAACGTGATCCGCAAGACGCTGGAGACGATCCGCGGCTGCGGGGGCGGGGTGGAGGTCTATCCGCTCGGACGCAAGATGGCCGAGGCGCTGCGGCGGGCGGGCTATACCGCCGACCGCGACTACAACGACCTCGTCGCGCATCCGTCCTATGACAAGTCCGCCGCCCTGGCCCGTTCGCTCGCGGAGCGCTTCGAGGCGGGGGAACTGTCCCGCGTGGTGCTGGTCTATAACCGTTTCGTCTCTACGTCCACGCAGGTGCCGACGGAGGAGACGTGGCTGCCGTTTTCCCAGCGGGATGAGATCCCGGATCAAGTCCGGGATGACGGAAAACGGACCGGGGACTACCTCCTCGAGCCGGACGCGGAGGCGCTGGTGGCGCAGCTGCTACCGCAGGTGATGATGCTCCGTTTCCACGCCGCCATCCTGGATTCCGCCGCGGCGGAGCAGGCGGCGCGCACCATCGCCATGCAGACGGCGACCGACAACGCCGAAGACCTGCTCGGCGAGCTCACGCTCGAATACAACAAGGGGCGGCAGCAGAAGATTACAGCCGAGATCCTGGATTTGCTCGGCGGCGCTGCGGAATAATAACTACTTGATTCTGAATGCGGGATGCTCGAGGGGGATCTCCTCGGGCAGGGAGTTGCGGCTGCGCCGCGCAGGTGCGGGAGCGGGTGAGCCGTAGCCCGCGAGTTCCAGTGCCACGGCGAGCATCGACTCCTGCGGATCGCCGAGCTGGAAGCCGTCGGCCGGATCGTCCGTCACGGGATAGTCGGGCGTGAGCCCGTTCGGCATACAGCGCGTGACGCCGTCCCGGTCCGCGAAGCGCGAATACATCACGTACAGGCCCCAGCCCGCTACATAGTCCTTGCCCTGGGCGTCTGCGCCGAGCTGGTCTGCATATTGTTTGTACCAGTCCGTGGCGCGGACCATCAGCCCGCTGCAGAATTTGCCGTGGGTCCGTCCGCCGATGAGGACGATGTCCAGATAGGGGTACAGCTCGCACAGCAGACTCTCGGAAGCGGAGGCCGTGCCGCTGTCCACGATGGCGTAGAGCCGCGTGATTCCGATGTTGGCCCCGCGCGTGCTGAACAGCGTCTTGCCCTTTTCGTCCTCGATGGAGTAGTCCATGGTGAGGGGCGTGCTCTGCATCCCGGAGATCTCCATAAGGGTGCTGTTATAGACCTCCGTGGCGAGGATGGAGCCGGCGAGCACCTCCTGTTCCGGCGCCAGCATCGAGGCGAGGACCTCTTCCGTGAGGGCGTAGCCGCCCCCGTTGTAGCGCAGGTCCAGGATCAGTTCCGTCACCTCGCGTCCCTTGAAGGAGCGGCAGAGGTCGATGAGCTGCTGGCAGGAGTCCAGCGTGAAACTGGTATAGTGCAGGTAGCCGACCTTCTTGCCCTGGCAGTCGAAGATCCGCGTCAGGAGGATGGGGTCTTCGTAGAGCCGGGCGGACTCCAGCGTCTTCCGGGAGCCGTCCGCGAACGTCAGCGTGACGCTTTCGCCGCCGGAGAGTTCACCGGCCGAGACCTGCTGATAGTTGTCCGGCGTCAGCGTCTTGCCGTTGACTTCCAGGATGATATCGCCCCGCTTCAGGCCCGCCTGCCGGGCGGGGCTGCCGGCGTAGGTGTAGGTGACGACGGCCATGATCCGCGAGCGGGTCTTGTCGGTGTAGTAGAGTTTGTAGGACAGGCCGTAGGAGGTGCGCTTCCCGTTCACGCCGTTGTAGAACGTGTCGAAGTCTTCGTAGAGCCGGGTCCAGCGGTCCACCTCCTCTCCCGCGCTGTCCTTGTAGCGCAGCGCGCGGACTTTTCCGACCGGCTCCTCGTCGGTTTTCCAGGCCTCCAGACCGTCGGCGATCTCGTCCGCCCAGAGGTAGTAGTTGCGCATGGTATTGCAGGCGAAGGTGTTGACGTAGTAGCGCTCCAGCTGATCCTGCGTCGGCTCCGGGCTTTCCGGTTTGCTGCAGGAGGGGCTCATCAGGAGCAGCGCCAGGGCTGCCGGGGCGAGGAAGCGGAAGGGGTGTGTCATGGCCGGGCGATGGTGAAGGCCTGTCCGTTGACGGACAGGGTGTAGGAGCCGCCGGGGAGGGCGCGCATGTCGATGTCCAGCGGCGCGAAGGGGCCGGCGGCCGCGCCTTCCTGTTCATACACGCAGGCGCCGAGCCGGTTGTACAGCTGTACGGAGAGGGTCCTGTCGCGGCCGGGCCGCACGTGGAGCCAGTCCGTGACGGGATTGGGGTAGATGTCCAGGTCCCGGTAGTTATTGCGGGCAAGGACCCGGAAAGAGGCCGTGCAGGAAGCGCCGCGCGCATCGCTGGCCTCCAGGGTCACGGTGGCGAGCCCGTAGCCCCTCGGCGTGAGCGTGAGGGTCGTACCGGACAGGGTTGCGGACAGGATGTCGTCTCCGGACAGCAGGATTTTCAGCACGGGCGTCTCTCCGTCGGGGTCTTCGAAGCAGCCGCTCAGATCCACGGTCGATACGGCCGCCGACGCGGCGTTCAGGATGCGGTCTTCCGGGGCCAGGACCGGCCGGGGTGCGTGGTTGGGCAGGATGGTGAAGGGGAACGTGCGTGCCGTCCCGTTGCCGGCCCGGACGGTGAAACTGTAGTCTCCGGGTTCCGCCCGGAGGGCGTCGATGCTGACGTTCACCCGCGAATAGGTGCAGCTGGCGGTCGCGCCCGGGCAGTCGGAGGAGAACGTGACGGGCAGCCGGGCGCTCCCGTTGCCGTTGACGCTGACCGTAAGCGTGAGCGTCTCGTGCGAGGGGATCTGCCAGGATCCGCTGTAGTCGGTGGAGAACGAGATGGTCGCGTCGTCCGGATCGCCCTGCCCCTGCATGGCGGAGAAGGCGCCCAGGGCGTCCAGCCGGCCGCCGCCGACCGTGCGTCCCTGCAGGTCGATGTCATCGACGGCGCCGTCCAGCAGCGCCTCCTTCAGCTGGTCGGGCGTGAAGCCGGGTCCCCCGAAATAGGAGACCAGCAGCGCGGCCACGCCGGCGGCGTGCGGAGCGGCCATCGAGGTCCCCGGGAAATAGGCGTATTCCCCGCCCGCCACGGTGCTCAGGATCCATTCCTCGTAGGCGGAATCCGAGTCGGAGCCGCCGGGGGCCAGGATATCGACCCAGGGCCCGTAGTTGGCGAATTCGGGCATCTTGCCGTCCGGCCCGAAGGCGCCCACGGCGATGACGGGGTCGTAGCACGAAGGCGCGGCGTACTGCCAGCCCTCGTTGCCGCTCGCGAAGAAGACCACGCCGCCCTTCATCGGACCGGTCTGCCGGCCCTGGGCGTCCGTGCCCGCGTTGGCGATGAAATAGTCGATGGCGCTCTTGGTGGGGTCATCCCGGGTGCTGATGAAATAGCGGGCGTAGTCCGCCGCATCTTTCTCACTGTCAAAGTCGAACGCCCAGCTGTTGTTGGCGATCACGGCGCCGTGGTCCGCCGCCCAGACGAGGGCGCGGGCGTCTTCGTCGCCATAATAGGCCGTATCGTCGTCTCCGAAGATGACGCAGGACATAATGCGCACCCCGCCCCGACCGTTCCGGCCGCCGGCGATGCCCGCGACCCCCTTGCCGTTGTCGTTGACCGCGGCGATGGTGCCGGCCACGTGGGTCCCGTGGTCGTCGGCCGTGATCCGCTCCGGGGCATAGCCCGGCACGAAATTGCGGCTGCCCTCCGCGGCGGAGAGCACCACGCCGGCGAGATCCTCGTGGGAGCGGTCCACGCCGCCGTCCACGACGGCCACGATCACGTCGCTGCTCCCGGCGGTGTATTGCTCCCAGACCGGCACGACGTGGATGTCGGCGCCGGCCTTGAAACCGCGCATGCTGCCGTCGTTGAAGTAGTTCCACTGGAGGGAGAGATGGGGGTCGTTGAACGGCAGGGCCGTCCGGATCCTGCGCGGCGGGAACTGCACGGCTTCCACACCGGGCAGCGCGCCCAGCGCTTCGCCCGCCTTGGTGCGGGACGCGGCCGGATCATAACGGACCCGGTACCAGCGGTGCAGCCCGGCGGCACGGTGTTTCGCCTCGAATTCGCCGGCATCCGGGAACACGCGCTCCAGGCACCGCACGCCCAGGCCGTCCAGTGACGCGGGCGGCGCCTGTTGTCCGAAGGCGTCGGCCGCCTCGTCGGAGAGCAGCAGGAGGGCCTGTCCGGGCAGGGTGTTGTCCGCCGGGGCCGCCCCCGGGTCTGGTACGGGGAGGAGTTCCTGCCGGGCGCAGCCCGCGAAGAGCAGCATCAGAAGAAGGGCGAATCCGCTGAACCGTTGCATTACAATCCGAGGAAATCAATCTCCGTCAGGCCGTCTATGGTCGGGAAATAGACGGTATAGGCATTGTGTCCCTCGATGCGGAGCGAGGTGGAGGCGGCGGGGTCGAGGGTCAGCGTCGTCCCGACGACATAGTCGGACTGCTGCTTTCCGTTCCACAGGTAGCCGTAGAAATCCAGGTCGCCGGGTGCGCTCAGCACGGGCACGGTGAATTTCTGTACGCCCTTCACGGTCATCGCAAGCACCTGCGGGCGGCCGCTCTGGCGGATCCTGACCTCGGTGCTGGCGGATGCGCCGCTGAACACGATGACGGCCGACCGCTCGGCGCGGCTGTCATTCTTTTCCACGGACAGGATGGCGGTGCGGTCGGTCATGGCCTTGGTGGAGACGACCTTGCACCAGGGGGCGCCTTCCTTGACGGTGGCGTTCATATCGACGTTGGCGCTGAGCTTGATGCTGACCTGCTGGGCCTTCGCATCGATTTCGACCTGGTCGCCCTCTTTCAGGACGATGGCGTCCAGCTGCGCCTGCGTCACGGTCAAGGTCTGGGTCAGGCCCATGCTTTCGACCGTGATCCGGCCCGTACGGCTGTCCTGGCTGCGGTTCTCGCCCGCCTTGACGGTGAGCAGGTCGCTGCCTTCCGTGTATTGGATGGAGAGCCAGGCGTCCGACGACGAGGCGGTCCAGGGGTAGTTGGCCGACACGCGGATTTGCTCGGTCCCGCCCGCGGTATGGAAGGAGAGGGTCTGCCTGTCCAGGGTGAGGGTGGCCTCGGGCACGCATCCGGCCAGGGCGAGAAGCAGGAAGGGAATCAGGAAAAGGTTCTTTTTCATGGCCGTGTCTATTTGAGTCCGAGGTGCAGCGTGATGTCCTTGACCTGCTCCCCGCGCTGCAGGTGCAGGGTGTAGGTGCCGGCCGGGAGCCGGGTGGCGTCGATGCGCATCCATTCGCCGTCGTCGGTGATGCCGGTCGTCACCTTGGCGCCGGAGGCGTTGCGGAGTTCGCGCGTGCAGTCGCATTCGAATATGACGTAGAGCGCGCCGTCTTCGACGTCGTACTGCAGGGAGACGTTTTTCTCCAGGATGACGGTGTCGCCCAGGGCGAGCCGTGCGGCAGAGCCGGAGACTTCGTGGTCGTAGCGCATCGGCTGCCAGGACGGGTTGGTGGCGGAGCGCCAGACGGCCGTCAGGTAGTCTCCCGCCTGGATCTTGGTGGTGATGGTGCAGATGAAGGGATAGCTGTCATAGCCATAGCCCGACGCGAGATCTTTCAGTGTGACCGGGTCGCACACGACTTCGGTGAGTTGGTCCGTGCGGTCGAACTTGGCGATGGCCACGTCTCCGTTGAAGGCGGCGGCGCTGTAGTTGAAGAAGGTGCCGCTGACCGTGAAGGGCTGGTTCAGTGCGTAGCTCGTGGTGCTGGACTTCAGGCAGCTCCGGGCCATGCGCATGTCTTCCGGGGCCTTGCCGCCCGCGTTCTTCTTGAGCCCGAGCACGGCCGTGTGGCCTTCGGTGTATTTGTCAAACTCGCCCGGGACGGCGAAGAAGCCGTTGTCCTGGCCGCTCCAGCCCCAGTTGACATGCAGGTAGTCCTGCTCGTCGTAGCCATCTACCACGAAGGCGTGGCCGCCTTCCTTGCCGTAGCCCGAATAGACCACCGGACCCAGCTGGTCGATGTTGGCCTTGATCTGATCGACCCACTCCTGCACGCTTCCGTAGAGCGCCATCTTGTCCAGGCGGACCGAGGCGTCGTATTTCATGAAGGAGACCAGGCCCGGCGCCACGTCGTCGATGTAGGCGCTCGTGGCCTTGGCGCCGAACTTGGACTGGAGCATCACGGCGAGGTCGCGCATCAGCGTGGCGACCTGCTCTTTCTGCTTGTCCGTCCAGTTGCCGGTGTTCTTGTCCGTGGGCATCTGGGACCAGTTGTAGGCGTGGCCCAGGGTGACGGTGCCCTGGGTGCGGGTCTGGGTGCCGCCTTCTTCCTTGAATTCATAGGACGGGAGCGTTCCCGTGCCCTTGTCCGGCCACTCCAGGTAGCGCATGACGATGGCCGTGGCCGTGGCCGTGCAGCCCGTCAGGGCGGGGGAGCCGTTGATCTTGAAGCAGAGGTCGTTGAACGGGGAGCGCTGGCCCCAGCTGGCCGTTTCCAGCAGCTTGGACTTTCCGCCGGCCTTGGTGCGGGCGGGCGCCTGCCAGGGCGCGGCGCCGACGGCCCGGCGGTCGGCGACGATCTCCCGCCACATGTCCAGCCAGGCCTTGAGGTTGTCGGGCAGGTCGTCGGCGCGCAGGACGCCGGTCGTGGAGTAGCCGAGCACCGCGGGTACGGTATCGTCGCCCGCGGCGATCACGAAGCCGCCGGCAGGGTCGGAGAAGATGTAGTAGGCGGGCTCCGCCGATACGGATTTGGTCAGGCGCGGCGCTTCGAAGACCAGTTGCAACTGCGGGTGGCGGGCCGGAGCCAGCTCCTGAAGGAAGCGTTCGGCAGCCGCTTTCGCACGCCCCTGCGGCACGCTCTCCGCCCAGGCGAAGACCGACGCCAGGAGCACCCATGTGGTCAGGATGAACTTTTTCATGGCCAAAGATAAACAAAAAAACCGAAAACGGCGCCACCCCCGCTTTCAAACCCGGGAGTGGCGCCGAGAATCGCAAGAATCGGTGCCAGCTAAAAGCTATACCCCAATCCGAACAGCAGCGTATTGCCGAGGGTCTTGGAGGCCGTCAGGAAGGTGACGTCCAGGTGGATGCCGGCGTACTGCAGGCCCAGGCCCAGCGAGGCGTAGGTCGGCAGGGCCTTGGCGGCGTCGCCGTAGTGGAAGCCGCCGCGCAGCGAGACGATGTCCGCGAACGTGTATTCCACGCCCAGGCCCGCCATCAGCGCACCGGAGAAGAGATAATCCACCTCGGCGGAGGCCGTCAGGCCGGCAATGCTGTAGGCGCCGCCCGCCCGGGCCAGCATCGGCTGCGCATAGGAGGCGCCGCCGTAGCTGATGGCGGAGCCGAGGTTGCACACGGCCAGCGCGCCGCTGAAGCCGCCTGCGGCATACATCGCAGAGACGTCGGCCCCGAAGGCCGTCCCCTTCATGCTCTCGCCGATGGCCGAGGAGACCATCCGGGCCGTGACGCCCAGCGAGAAGCCGTCCGCGACGGCATAAGACAGGCCCAGGCCGGCCACGAGGTCGGACGGGGTGAATTGTCCCGTGATCTGGCCGCCCGCCGTGGTGATGTCGTAGGGCTTGTCGCGCAGCATCCGGCCGGACAGGCCGAGCGCGAGCTTGTCGTTGATCTGATAGAACGCGCCCAGGCCGATCAGCGAATTGCCGGCCGTCTTCGGTGCCCACATCCCGTAGGTGGCGGCGACGGAAAAAGTCTTGTCGCCCAGGGACATCGCGGCAGCGCCGTTATCGACGGCGAAAGCTCCGGCAGGACGCGCTACGGAAGCGCCGCCCGTGGCCAGCGCAGCCGGATCGGCACCGATCAGCAGGGACGGCAGCGCCTGGGCGGAAGCCGCCAGGGCGAAGGATATGGCGAGGAGGGAGGAAAGGATCTTTTTCATGGTGTGCAGGTTATTGTTTGACAATCGTGTAACGGTCTTCGCCGATGCGGACGTAATAGACGCCGCCCGGCTGCGCCTTGAGGTCGATGGCCGTCGGCTCGAACGGGTCGAGCGCGAGGCCGCTCTGCTCATAGACCACGGCTCCGGCCTTGTTGGAGACGCTCAGGTCAACGGTCTTCGTTTCGCCGGAGCGCAGCCATAGCACGTCCTTGACCGGGTTGGGATAGAGGTCGTAGGGGCGGGCGCTGTCGCGCACGAGCACGCGGAACGACAGCGAAGCCGTCTCGCCGCGGGCGTCGGAGGCCGTGACGGTCAGCGTCGTGGAGCCGAACGAATGGGCCTGGACCGTGAGCGTGCCGTCGTCGGAGACGCTGCTGTTGACGATGATGCTGGTCGAGGAGCTGGCTACCGTGTAGCTGAGCGTTTCTCCGTCGGCGTCGCTGAAATAGTCGGACAGCCGGAAACTCTTCTGGTCTGAGAGCGAGGCGAAACGCTGGTCTTCGATCCCGCCGGACGCCTGCGGGGCATGGTTCTCCAGGATGGTGTAGCTGAAGGACTGCACGGCGGTGTCGTAGCCGTCGGTGACGGAGATTTCGCCCGTGTAGGTGCGGCCGGGCTCCGCCTTCAGGGCATCGACGGTCAGGGTGACCGCCCCGTTGTCCGGCGTCGGGACGAATCCGGGGACGCCTTCCACGACCGACAGACCGGGCAGCCCCTTCGTGACCGTATAGGACAGGGCATGTCCGTCGGGGTCTGAATAGTAGAAGACCAGATCCCCGATCGCATGGGCCGCCAGGGTCAGGGAAGTGCCGTATGCGGCCTTGATGATCGGTTTGCCGTTGGCGCCGGTCTTCACGGTCTGCTCGGCGGAGAGGGTGGAGAACGTACCCAGCAGGTTCTCCGTGCAGATGCGCAGGTGATAGACCGTACTGAAGTCCAGTTCCGCGAGGGTGGCAGACAGGGCGGAACCGGCCGGCTTGCCGCCGCCGAAGACGCGCAGCACGCCCACGCCTTCGCCCGGGGCCACCGGATCCAGCGCCGAGAGGGACTTCTTGCTGTAGAAGATGTCATAGGCATATGGCGTCTCGCCGCCTTCCGGTGCAGCCGGGACACTCCAACTGAGATCCAGATGGTTGGACCGGGCCTCGGATTTCAGGTCCGTGACCGGGTTCGGCGCCACATCGGCCGACTCTGCAATGAGGGCGGCATAGGCATCCACCAGGCCCGCGCCCAGACGCGTGGAGTAGGAGCCGTTCTCCTCCAGAGCCCGTTTGTTGGCCGTACTCTGCATCAGCCAGATCAGTTTGTCGCGGGTGAAGCCCTTGCGGCCTGCGCCGTAGTGCGACACGATCAGCGCAGCCACGCCCGTGGCGTGCGGAGCGGCCATCGAGGAGCCCTGCATGTTGCCGTATTTGTTGTCCGGCAGGGTGGACAGGACATATACGTTGCGGTTGGCGTCGCCGCCCGGGGCGGAGATATCGACCCACTCGCCGAAGCTCGTGAAGTAGGAACGGACATAATTGGCGCTGAGCGCTGCCACGGCGAAGACGTTGTCGTCCATGGCCGGATGTTCGATCTCGCGGCCGTCGTTGCCCGCGGCAAAGATAATCAGGCCGCCCGCCATCGGGCCGGTCTGCACGCCGTTCTCGTCCATGCCCGCGTAGGTGTTGAAATAGTCAATGGCCTCCACGTAGGACTTGGGCGTGGGGCTCTCGTTGTTGGTGAAGCCCCAGCTGCAGTTGATCAGCACGGCTCCGTTGTCTGCCGCATAGACAAACGATGCTGGCGTGAAGGCGCCGTGCTGTCCGTCCAGGGTCTGCGTACCCATGATGCGGACACCGCTGCCGGGCGTTCCGTCGCCGCCCGCAATGCCGCCGACGCCGATGCCGTTGTTGTTGACAGCAGCGATCGTCCCGGCCACGTGCGTGCCGTGGTCGCCCGGCGTGATGCGGCCGATCATCGTCGTGTTGTCGTAGGTCATGAAGCTGTAGCCGTAGATGTCGTCGATGTAGCCGTTGTCGTCATCGTCTTCGCCGGCTTTTCCGTTCAGCTCGGCCTCGTTGACCCACATGTTGGCGGCCAGGTCCTCGTGGGCGTAGTCCACGCCCATGTCGTTGACCGCCACGATTACCTCCGGCTTGCCCGTCTCAATGGTCCAGGCCCGGTAGGCATTGACGTCGCAGCCCTCGGTCCACTGCTCCCGGCCGCCGGGATTCTGGTAGTGCCACTGCTGCGCGAGCCTCGGGTCGTTGAACGGACAGTCCACCGCGTACGATTTAACCGAAGGGATGTATTCCACCTCTTCCACGCCGCTCAGCGCACCGAGCACCTGTCCGGCCTTGGTCAGCGGCAGGGAGGCATCGAAGGTGATGTCGTACCACAGATGAAGGCCTGCAGCACGGTGCCGCGCCTCCCATTTGCCCGCAGACGGGAAGGTACGGGTCATCGTGTATTCTCCCAGCGAAGAGAGATCCAGGCCGTCAGCCTTGGTGCCGGACGGCTCGTGCGTGAACTTGACCCGGATGTGGCCGGGGACGGATCCCGCCGGAACGGCCGCTGCAGGAGCATCCGACGGAGTTACGGGGCCGGAGAGCGGTTCGCGTGCGCAGGCGGCAAGCAGGCACGCACAACAGACAATCAACAGTTTGCTTGCGTTCATAAAAGAGGTTTTTACTTAAAAGGACAAATCCCGGAAGTCCGACAAAGGACTTCCGGGGTCTGTCCAAAAGATTGATAATCAGTTACTAAAGGAGACCATTCTCGTCAAACCAGTCCACGATGCTCTTCGGTGCACCCGGGAGGGCGATACCGATGGTGTAGCCGTATTTGACTCCCCAGCCGCCGACACCGTCCACGTACCAGTAAGGCACAAGGGCAACATAGTAGTTGCTGTCGATGAGGCTGTAATCATCGTATGCGGCATAGCTGGCGCTCGCCTCGGACGGGCGGTAACCCTTGACGAAGTGGCCGCCGTCGTCGTAGTCGAAATTCGTGGTGAAGGTGTCGAAATGGACGATACCTTTCGCCTTGTCAACAATCTCGAACTGGATGTAGGCCGGTCCTTTGCCGGTACCTTTCGATGCCTCGGCATACGGATTCAGGACACGGTAGATGTCAAAGCCTTCGGCCTTGATGATCTCCACATCGGCGACGAAGCCCTCCCAGAAATTCTCCAGGAATTCGCCGGTACCCAGGGAGGTCCACTCATAGGCCTTGGCCAGGGTGACATTGATAGCGTCACGGCTGAAATCAGCCTGGCCGTCAATCGCGATGACCCCCTTGCAGGTTGTACCCACGTTCAGGGTGCTCAGATCGAGGACGATGTTGGCCGAGGACTCACCGGCAGCGAAGCTGACGGAAGAAGGGCATATCCCGTCAGGGAGCGTGGAAGTGAGATTCACGGTCTCAGCAACGCTGGCATTGCTGCGTCCGATAACCACATTGTAGGAAGTGGTCGAGGCGGGCAGCGTCGTGTTGTTGACGACAGTCTGCACGAAAGAGACAGCACTGCCATGCTCGGCAGGGTCGTAGGTCGTACCGATGTTCTCGACGTTGCAGGCAACGACGGACACGGTAGCTACCAGAACCAGCGCACTTTTGAATATATTCTTCATATGCATTGAATTCTAAATAATGGCTTGTTACTCTGTTGCTTCGCCCTTGGGGGCATTGGCCGGATCATCACCCTCCAGGTTGCTGGAAGGATAGCTTCCGATCGGATTCTGGAGGATCAGCGGGTTGGCGTTGTACTCCTTGGCCGGAATGGTCATGACCCAGTCGAAGGTCTCGGGATCGTCGGTGTTGAGGTTGTTCAGCAGGCCGGCGATCGGATGGCCCATGTCAGCCGTACGGACAAAGCCCTGGCGGAGACGCTTGATGTCATAGACACGGCCGACTTCGCCCCAAAGTTCGATACGGCGCTGGATCAGGATCTCTTCAAGGAGGGAACCGGTCAGGTCGGTGGTCAGGGTGCCGAGCGCAGTGCCGGTCAGGGCAGAGCAATCGTAGTCCGGGTCGCGGGTAGCCATCAGTGCGTTGAGCGCCGTCTTGGCCTCGGACTCATTGCCCAGGCGGCAGGCCGTCTCGGCGATGATCAGCTGCATCTCAGGAGCGCGCATGAAGATATGGTCAGCGCCGACATACGGGTCGGAAGCGTCCTTGAAGAGGAACTTGTACTGCTGATAGCCCTTGGTGCTGTTGTCGGCCAGGGTCTCATAGCTCCACCAGCCGCGGCGTACGTCGCTGACACCCATCTTGTCATACAGCCAGGCGGAGCAGCACTTGCGGGAGCTGGCACCATAACCTCCGAACGCAATGTCCATGTGGGCCAGGAACTGCGGGTTGGTCGTGCCCTGGTCGCGGATAATCTCGGCACCCCAGAGGACGCTCTTGTCGGTCGCGTCGTTGTAGTGGAAATCCTTGTTGAACGCATAGTCACCGCCCTGGACGGCAATCACGGCAGCGTCGTGGGCCGTCTGGTAGTCACCCATGTAGAGCGCAATCCGGGCCTTGAGGCCGTTGGCGACGTATTTGTCGAAATGGGAAAGGTGCATCTGAGGCGTGTCGCCGATCAGCGTGATGGCCTGGTTGATATCGGACATCGCCTGTGCGAAGACCTCGCGGTTGGTGGCGCGGGCCTTGCCCTGCGTACCGGCAACGGTCGGCTCCGTGTAGATCGGAATGCAGAGACGGTCCTCGTGGCCGATGTAACTGCGGGCATAGAGCATGCCGGCATAGGCATAGGCATAGGCGCGGAACGCATAGGCATTGCCCAGGACGTAATTGACCACGGCAGGATCACCTTCCATGTTCGGAGCGGCGTCAATGATGTAGTTGACGTTGGAAATCAGCGTATAGTAGTAGTTCCAGGCATCGTAGGGACGCCAGGTCGTGCTGTTGACGGCATCTTTGACGTCATAGAGGTAGTCGTACCAGAACCAGCCGGAACCGGCGGCGGCCTGGACCATGTCCTCACCCATCAGGTCAGCCATCAGCGTATAGGACTGGGGACCGAAGCACTGGTGGTAGTTGCCGGTGGTCGTCCGGCCCCACTGCCAGAAGAAACGAATCGTGCCGTTGAGGGCCATCAGGCCGCCGTCCGTATCGCCGAAAACGGTATCACCGGACACGGCATCAGTCGGATTCGTGTTGAGGAGTTCTTTGTTGCAAGCCGTGAACGACAGGGTCGCCAGGGCCATCAAGGCAAATAATATCTTTTTCATATTCTTGTTCTCCCGTCAATTAGAAATTGATGTCAATACCAACGGAGATCGTACGGGTCGGCGTGTAGGCGTAGTTGGTGCCACCGCTGATGTTGTACTGAGGATCCAGACCGTTCAACTTGTTGAAGAGGAAGAGATTGTCACCGACGGCGAAGATACGGAGGCCATTGATGCCAACCTTCTGGGTCCAACGGGCCGGCAGGGTGTAGCCGAGCTGGATGGACTTGATGGCGAAGTAGGAGGCATCCACAAGCCAGCGGTCAGCGGCGAGGTTGCCGGAGTTGGTGAGCAGGAGAGGCACATCCGTGACGTCGCCCGGCTTCTGCCAGCGGCGGAGGGCATGCTTGCTCCAGGTATCACCTGCGTAGGTCACCTCCATCGTGCCTGCATAGACGGAGTCATAGGTAACACCGCCCAGGGAGAACGTGGTCAGGAAGCTGAAGTCCACCGGACCGAGCTGGAAGTCCGTGCTGAAGGAGCCCTGGAGGATCGGCTCGCGGCTGCCGCGGTAGTACTTGCTGTTGGTCGCCGTGGTCTTGTCGTTGGTGATGAACTCCACGGTGCCGTCATCGGCGACAGAAGCGTAGCTGCCGGCAGACTCAAGCCAGACAATGTCCAGGCCTTCGTCGGTCTTGAGAGGCTTGCCCTCTTTCTGGAGCTGCTCGACGGTCGCCTTGGCGACGGCGTTGTAGCCCCAATAGAGCGGCTGTCCGTTGGCCGGATCGACACCGGCGAACTTAGGCACATAGTAGGTGTAGATCGGCATGCCGACCCGGATGATCTGGGAACCGCTGGTGATGGTGTCATCGCTGGTCAGGGCAAGGACCTTGTTGCGGTTGAAGTAGCCCATCAAGGTGCTGCTGGCGCGGAAGTTGCCGCTCTTGAGCCAGTTCACGCGGGCGGAGAACTCGAAGCCCTGGTTGCGCATCGAACCGATGTTGGCGTTGTAGCCGTTGAAACCGGTCGAGGTAGGCATCGGGAAGGACAGGAGCATGTCGCTGGTCAGCGAGTTGTAGTACTCGAGGGTGAGGTTGAGGGTCTGGTGGAAGAAGGTACCTTCGATACCGGCGTTCCACGTACCCTTCTTCTCCCAGGAGACATCAGGATTGGCCAGGGAGGAGACCACGGCACCCGGATTGCTGGCATTGGCGTAGGTCAGGTCATAGAAGGACTGCCATGCGTAGAAGGAGCCGAGGGCATCGTTGCCGAGTTCACCATAGGAGAGCCGGGCGGTCAGGTTGTCCACCCAGGAGACATTCTTCATCCAATTCTCCTGCGAAATGCGCCAGGAGCCACCGAGGGACCAGAACTGACCCCAGCGGTTCGGCTCATAGAAACGGGAAGAACCGTCAGAGCGCCAGGTGGCCTCGAGGTAGTACTTGTCTTTGTAATCGGCAGCCAGACGGCCGAAGTAGGACTCCATGCGATAGACATTGGAATAGGAACGGTTGCCGGACACGGTGGTCGCCGGGTCGAGTTCGAGGATGCCCGGATAGACACCGGTACGCTCGGCCTCGATGTAGCTGTAGTTGTAGTTGTAGAATTCGTGACCGGCCTGGGCCAGGACGTGGAAATCGTTGAAGGTACGCTCGTACTTGAGGATCTGGTTCCACGTGTAGGAGAAAGTGCGGCCGACCTCTTTTTCAATGACACCGTTGGAGGAGGCGCCGTCACCGTGATACGGATTGTAGTAGGAGGTGTTGAACGCTGAAGTGATGTCGGCGCCAAAATTGGTGCTGAAACTCAAGCCCTTGAAGATGCCCATCACATCCTTGTCGCCGCCGAGGATGGCATAGGCGCGGATGCTGGAAGCGTCCCGGAGGGTCTCGTTGGTGTTGTCGTACAGGTCACCGACCACGTTGAAGCGGGTACCCTTCGGACGGGTTCGGCCTTCGTTACCGTAGTCATAACGCTTGTTGCCGTTGGCGTCGAGCATGTCGTTGCCCTTCTCGTCCTTCATATAGACGGGGTAAATCGGAGCCATGAACTGCGCCGTGTACCAGGCGTTGCCCGTCTGGGTGTTGGAGTACTGGGAGCTGTTCTGGGTGGTGTAAGCGTAGCTGGCGCTGGCGCCGGCGTTGAACCAGTCGGTGATCTCGTGATCCACGTTGGCGCGGATGGAGTAACGCTTGAAGGCGGTGGTGATCAGGACGCCCTTGTCATCGAGGTAGCCGAAGGAGAAGGCGTACTTGGTGCGGCGGTCGCCGCCGCTGACACCGAGTTGATACTCCTGGTGCAGGGCGCGCTTGTTGGTCAGGATGTCCATCCATTTCTCATTCCATGCGGGAGTGGCATCGGCCATGAGCTTGCCGGTGGCAGGATCGATGACGGTGGACCAGGTGTAGTTCTTATAGGGGTTGTAGATCTCCCCGCCGAGGGCGCCGGACAGGCCTGCGGATGCAAGCTCGGCCGCCTGCTCCAGGGAGTAGCCGCCTTTCACATAGTAGTTGTTGCGCAGGGCTTCCCAGGAGAGTTCGACGAACTCGTCCTGATTCACCATGTCGTACTCCTTGATGGAGCGGGACTGCAGACCGAGCGTCGCCTTGAAGTTGACGTTGGCCTTGCCCTCTGAACCGCGCTTGGTGGTGATCATCACGACGCCGTTGGCAGCACGGGCACCGTAGAGGGCTGCGGCGGATGCATCCTTGAGGATGGTCAGGGACTCGATATCATTCGGGTTTAGGGAAGCGATGCTGCCGTCGTAAGGAATACCGTCCACGACGTAGAGAGGATCGCTGGAGGCGTTGATGGAACCGGTACCGCGGATGCGGATCGTTGCACCGGAACCCGGCTGGCCGGAACCGGACGTCGTGGTGACGCCGGCGACCATACCTTCGATGGCCTTGGTCACGTTGGAGACCGTACGCTTCTGGAGACTCTCGCTCTTGACCGTACCGGCGGAACCGGTGAAGGAAGACTTCTTGGCGGTACCGTAGGCCACGACGATGGACTCGTCGAGGGACTCGGAATCCGGGTCGAGGGAGATGTTGATGACGGCGCGGCCGCCGACGGCCTCATCCACGAGGACGTAGCCGACGGCGGTAAACTCGAGCGTCCCGTTGGCGGGAGCGTTGAGCTGGTAGTTGCCGTTCACGTCGGTGGAAGTGCCGATCATCGTGCCTTTGACCACGACGGATGCAAAGGGGATGCCTTCCCCTGTCGCAGAATCCTTGACGGAACCGCTGACGCGCATGTTCTGGGCGCTGACGGCCACTGTCAGGAGCACAAACAGGGTGCTGAAGAACAGTTTTGCTTTTTTCATAAGCATTTCTTTTAATTAAACAATAAACTATACTAACCTGTTTCGATTCGAATGCGCGCCAAGGAAAACGAGCATTATTTTTGCTTGCTAATATAACAAAAATAAACGAGGGTTTTTCTGTCAAAGCGCGAAAATTCGGGCGCAAGTTCGCAACAATTTTTTAGAATTCCAAATTCGTAATCCCGTAAAGAATTGACTCAAAGAGCGAATTTGGGGTTTATTTCGGATGAATTCGCTAGTTTTGAAGATTTTAAATTTCGGATTGAAAGCATAAGTGGCATTTTTACTTTCAAAATGAAATATTTCATTTTTTCAAAAGTGCCCGACGGATTCTTAATCGGCTGATTTCAAGTATTTTACAAGTGCGTTCCAATGAACACCATAGTCCAGGGCGATGCTGGGATAGGATTCGCCGGTCAAGCCGGCGTCAGACCTCCACCCAGTGGATGAGCGCACCGCTGCGCTCCATGCCGCGCCACCAGGTCATCTGCCGCTTGGCGAACTGGTGGATGGCGATGGCGAGCTTCTCACGCATCTCGGCGTAGGGGAGCTCGCCTTGCAGATAGAGGGTGACGTACTTGTATTCCAGGCCGTAGGCGATGAGCCGTTCCGCCGGGACGCCGCGCTCCAGCAGGCCGCGGATCTCCTCGATCATGCCTTCCTGCAGGCGGGCGTCCAGCCGCGCGTCGATCCGGGCGTTGCGCGTGTCGCGGTCGACCAGCGTGCCGATGAAGAACGGGTGGCGGGGGAGTCCTTCCCGGACGGCGGCCTCTTCCCGTGCGGCGCTCAGGGGGATCTTTTCGGAGAAATCGTAGCCGCGCGTGACGGCGTTGATGTACATCCCCGTGCCGCCGCAGAGGATGGGCACGGCGCCGCGGGCGCGGATGTCGGCATAGACCCGGATGAAGTCCTGCTGGTACTGCCAGACGTTGTATTGCTCTCCGGGCTCGGCGATGTCGATGAGGTGATACGGGATCTCGCCGTATTCCGCAAGGTCCTTGCCCGTGCCGATGTCCATCCCGCGATAGACCTGCCGCGAGTCGGCGGAGATGATCTCGGCGCCCGTGACGGCGGGGCCGTCGGTCATACGGGCCGGGCAGCCCTCGAAGAGGCCCAGCGCCTCGGCGGCGCAGATCTCCCGGGCGAGCGAGACGGCGTAGCGGGTCTTGCCGGAGGCCGTGGGGCCGAGCACGACGATCAGGTCGCAGCGGCCGGCGAGGTAATCGCCGGCGAGCTGTGCGAAGTCCAGCGGTTCGGGCTCCGGCAGCGCTGCGATGAGGCTGTGCTTGAGGCGGGGCATGGCGGGGGCTATTCTCTTTCCATCTCGCGCCGGATGTCCTTCTCCTTGATGGTGGCGCGCTTGTCGTATTCCTTCTTGCCCTTGGCGAGGGCGATGTGCAGCTTGGCGAAGCCGTTGGCCGCGATGTAGGCGCGCACCGCGACGATGGTCAGGCCCTTGGTCTTGACGGCCTGGGCGAGGTGCTTGAGTTCGCGCCTGGTCAGCAGGAGCTTGCGGTCGCGCAGCGGCTCGTGGCTGCTCCAGGCGGAGGCCCAGAAGTAGGTGGCCACATTCATCCCGCGCACGTAGAGCTCTCCGCCGGAGAAATAGCAGTAGGCATCCTGCAGGGAGGCCTTGCCGGCGCGGATGGACTTGATCTCCGTGCCTACGAGCACGATGCCGGCGTCGTATTCTTCGAGGAATTCGTAGTCGAACGAGGCCCGCTTGTTGGTGATGCGGACCTGCTGGGGCTTTTTGTCCTTGCTCATAGCGGGAATGCTTCCTTGAGGCGCGGCACGCTGTCCAGCAGCTCCCAGCCGAAGAACTGGACGCCGTCCTTGACATACGGCTTGCGACCCATGTGGCCGTAGGCGGCCGTGGGCTCGTAGATCGGGTTCTTGAGCCCGAACTTGCGGATGATGGCGGCGGGACGCAGGTCGAACATCTCCCGGACCTTCCGGGCGATCTCGGCGTCGGTCAGTGCGGTATGGCGCGTGCCGTAGGTGTCGATGAAGAGACTCACGGGCTCGGCCACGCCGATGGCGTAGGCCAGCTGCACGAGACATTCGTCCGCGACGCCCGCGGCCACGAGGTTCTTGGCGAGGTAGCGCGCGGCGTAGGCGGCGCTGCGATCGACCTTGGACGGGTCCTTGCCGGAGAAGGCGCCGCCGCCGTGGGCACCGCGTCCGCCGTAGGTGTCGACGATGATCTTGCGGCCCGTCAGGCCGGTGTCGCCGGCGGGGCCGCCGATGACGAACTTGCCGGTGGGGTTGACGTGCAGGATGGCGGTGCCGTCGAAGAGGCGGGCCGTGCGCTCCGGCAGCGAAGCGATCAGGCGCGGGAGGACGATCTCCCGGACATCTTTTTCTATACGCGCGTGCATGCGCTCGTCGGTGTCGAATTCGTCATGCTGCGTGCTCAGCACGATGGTGTGTACGCGCACGGGCGTGCGCCGGCCGGTAAACTCGATGGTGAACTGGGACTTGGCGTCCGGACGCAGGTAGGGCATCAGTTCCGGCTCGCTGTGCCGGATGTCGGCGAGCGTCTGCAGGAGCTTGTGCGAGAGGGAGAGCGCGAGCGGCATGTACTCTTCGGTGTCCGTGCTGGCGTAGCCGAACATCATGCCCTGGTCGCCGGCGCCCTGGT
>CAMHIP010000024.1 GCA_946185205.1 uncultured Bacteroidales bacterium
CACGGCGGCAACCGCCTCGGCGCCTCGGCCCTGATGCAGGGCCTCGCGGACGGCTATTTCATCCTGCCGGTCACAATCGGCGATTATCTCTCCCATAAGTTTGCGGAGCCCAAGACGGACGTCAATACCAAGGAGTTCGACGAGGCCGAGAAGGCCGTGCAGGCCCGTATCGACCGCCTCTTCTCCATCAAGGGCAAGGAGACGGTGGATTCCATCCACAAGCGCCTGGGCACCATCATGTGGGACTATGTGGGTATGGCCCGCGACGAGGCCGGCCTGAAGAAGGCCATCTCCGAGATCAAGGCCCTCAAGAAGGAATTCTATGAGAATGTCAACGTCCCCGGCAGCCAGTTTGAATTCAATCAGGAGCTCGAGAAGGCCCTCCGCCTGGAGGATTTCTTCGACATCGGCGAACTGATGGCGCGCGACGCGCTCAACCGTACCGAGTCCTGCGGCGGCCACTTCCGCGTGGAGAGCCAGACCGAGGAAGGCGAGGCCAAGCGCGACGATGCCAACTTCATGTATGTCTCCGCCTGGGAATACAAGGGCGAAGACCAGGAGCCCGAGCTTCACAAGGAGCCGCTCAAGTATGAGTTTATCGAGGTCAAAACGAGAAATTACAAAGACTAAGCGAGATGGAATTCAATCTGAAAATATGGCGTCAGAAGAACGCCAAGACCCCGGGTCATTTCGAGACCTACCATATTGCCGGCATTGAGGAAGATGCTTCTTTCCTGGAGATGCTCGATATCCTCAATGAGCAGCTGATCCGCGAGGGTTGCGACCCCGTTGCGGTGGAGCGCGGCTGCCAGAGCAGCGGTCCCGTGTCGTTCGACCACGACTGCCGTGAGGGTATCTGCGGCGCCTGCGGCCTGTATATCGACGGCCGGGCCCATGGTCCGGACGACCATGTGACCACCTGCCAGCTCTTTATGCGCCATTTCAAGGACGGCGCCACCATCACGGTGGAGCCCTGGCGCAGTGCCGGTTTCCCGATCATCAAGGACCTGGTGGTGGACCGCAGCGCCTTCGACAAGATCCTCCAGGCCGGCGGATTCATTTCCGTGCGTACCGGTGCGGCGCAGGATGCCAACAATATCCTGATCCCGCACGACCGGGCCGAGGAAAGCATGGATGCAGCCGCCTGCGTCGGTTGCGGCGCTTGCGTGGCTACGTGTAAGAACGGCTCCGCGATGCTGTTTGTAGCGGCCCGCGTCAGCTCCCTCGCCCTGCTCCCGCAGGGTCGTCCGGAAGCCCACCGCCGCGCCAAGGCCATGGTCGCCAAGATGGACGAACTGGGCTTCGGCAACTGCACCAACACGCGTGCCTGCGAGATGGAGTGCCCTAAGGGTATCAATGTCTCCCACATCGCCCGCCTGAACCGCGAATTCCTGAAGGCGAAATTCTCGGACTAATCAGGTAAGTATCAAAAAGTAAGTACGCTCTGAACGCATTCTCCCGGGTAGGGTCGCGAAGCGATAGCGTTCAGAGCGTACTTACTTTTTAAATCGGCTTACCAGAGGAAATTGTTGAAGGGGTAGCGGCCGGCGTGGATCTCGGCGACCATCTTGTAGATGTCGTCGCGGAGTTTGTCGATGTTCTCCTTCTTGATGGCGGAGATGAAGATGCAGGGGATCTTGCGGGTGCCGATCCACTTGTACTTGACTTCGTCCAGGGTGTAGTTCTTCTCGGTCTTGGGCTCCAGGGAGAATTCGTCGTAGGGCTCGTAGGTGTAGGCGTCCGTCTTGTTGAAGACCACATAAACGGGCTTGTCGGCCGCGGAGATGTCCTTGAGAGTCTTGTCCACGACCTCCATCTGCTCCTCATAGTCCGGGTGGGAAATGTCCACCACGTGGACCAGAATATCGGCTTCGCGCACCTCGTCCAGGGTGCTCTTGAAGGCCTCTATGAGCTGTGTGGGGAGTTTGCGGATGAATCCGACCGTGTCGCTGAGCAGGAAGGGCACGTTGCCGATGACGACCTTGCGGACGGTGGTGTCGAGCGTGGCGAACAGCTTGTTTTCTGCGAAGACTTCCGATTTGGAAAGCAGGTTCATCAAGGTGGATTTGCCGACGTTGGTATAGCCCACCAGCGACAGGCGCACCAGCTGCCCGCGGTTGCTGCGCTGGGTGGCCATCTGCTTGTCGATTTTCTTCAGGTCTTCCTTGAGTTTGGAGATGCGTTCGCGCACGATGCGGCGGTCCACTTCGATCTGGGTCTCACCCATGCCGCCGCGGGTCCCCATGCCGCCGCGCTGGCGCTCCAGGTGGGTCCACATACCGGCGAGGCGGGGGAGCATATAGTTGTAGCGGGCGAGTTCGACCTGCGTCTTGGCATAGGCCGTCTGGGCACGCTGGGAGAAGATTTCGAGGATCAGGCTGGTCCGGTCAATGACAGCGGATTTCTGGATGATTTTCTCGATATTCCGCTGCTGCATCCCGGTCAGTTCGTCATCGAAGATGACATAGTCGATGCCGTTTTCTTCACAGTATTCGGCGATTTCCTTGAGTTTCCCGCTGCGGATATAGGTGGCTTTGTCCGGACGATCGACCCGCTGGACGAATTTCTTGTCGCCCAAGGCGCCGGCCGTCTCTGCCAGGAACTGCAGTTCGTCCAGGTATTCGTAGATTTTGCGTTCGTCATCGTTCTGCTTGATGATGCCGACGAACACGGCTTTTTCTTCTCTCTTGTTCTCCATCTTTTATCGAAAAAAAGGCCATCCGCATTCGGACGGCCTTTACATTGGGTTGCGTTGGATTATCGCAGCTGGAAGATCACAGGGAACTGATACGTCACCTTGACGGCGCGGTCACGCTGCTTGCCCGGAGTCCACTTCGGGGAGCTCTGGATCACGCGGACAGCCTCTTTGTCAAGGGAAGGATCGACACCGCGGAGGACCTTCACGTCGGAGACGGTACCGTTCGGGTTGACGGTGAACTGGACCATCACACGGCCGGACACGCCGTTTTCCTTGGCGATCTCAGGGTAATCGAGATGCTGGGACACCCACTTGGAGAAGGTGTTGGCATCGCCACCCTGGAACTTCGGCTTCTCCTCGACGAGGGCGAACGGAATCGCTTCTTCCTCGACGACCTCTTCCTGAACTTCCTCTACGTAGTCCATGATCTCGACACCCAGGTTGGAGTCATCCTCGAGGTTGAGGATGTTGTCATCCACCTTGATATTGTCGTCGACGATGTCGATCTGGTCGGAAAGGACGGGGATCTTCGGGGTCTCGGGGGGCGGCGGGGGAGTCTCCTGCGTGATCGGAATAATCTCTTCCTCAATAAGTTCAGTGTTCTCCGCTTCGAAGACACTCTCTTTCTTCTCCTTCGTCTTGTACTCGAAAGCACCGATCGTGATGAGGAGGGAAAGAACTAAACCGATCTCGACGAACAAGAGTTTCTTGTTGTTCAGATCAGCTTTGGGTGATTTCTTGACTTCCATATCTGTGGTTACATTAAATAATCCATTCGAGTTTCAAAGATAGAAATATTTATTTTGAAATCCAATTTTTTAATTTAATAGATGTAAATTTGCAAAAAGTTTGCCGTATGATACGCTATTTCCAGGAAGATATCCGTTTCGAACTGAAGCAGAAGTTGCTGAACAACCGTTGGCTCAAGATGGTCGCAGGAAGCGAGATGCGCCGCCTCGGCGCCGTCAACATCATCTTCTGCTCCGACAACTATATTCTGGATGTCAACATGAAATACCTGCAGCACGACTATTTCACGGATATCATCACCTTTGATTATTGTGAGAAGGACATCCTGTCCGGCGATCTTTTCATCAGCATCGATTCGGTCCGGGAGAATGCGCTTTTCTACGGGACGGAGTTCGCGGACGAACTCAACCGCGTGATGGTACACGGTCTGCTGCATCTGATCGGTTACGACGATCATACTGAAGAGGATATCGCCGTGATGCGGCAGAAGGAGAATTACTACCTTGAGATGCGATCCCAGTTGTGATGGAGAAGGTATATGACATCATCGTCGTCGGGGGAGGGCATGCCGGATGCGAGGCCGCCATGGCTGCAGCCGGACTCGGGTCCTCCGTCCTGCTGGTCACGATGGATATGCTGGGGTTCGCGCGGATGTCCTGCAACCCGGCGATGGGTGGCATTGCCAAAGGACAGGTCGTTCGGGAGATCGATGCGTTGGGCGGGTGGAGCGGCATCGTCACCGACCGCTCGACCTTGCAGTTCCGCATGCTGAACCGGTCGAAGGGGCCGGCGATGTGGAGTCCCCGCGCACAGTGCGATAAAATACAGTTTTCGCTGCACTGGCGTAAAATCCTCGAAACTGCCTGTAAATTAGATATTTACGCGGATTCTGCGGTTTCTTTTCTCTTTGAGAATTCAAAAATCTGCGGCGTCCGTACCAACACCGGGGCAATTTTCAAGTCTCGCGCCGTTGTTTTGACCGCCGGAACCTTCCTGGGCGGCCGGCTTTTCATCGGCCGTCACCAGATGGAGGGCGGCCGCATCGGCGAGCCTGCGTCTTACGGTCTGACGGAACAGCTCGTCGAGAGGGGACTGACGACCGACCGGATGAAGACAGGGACTCCGCCCCGGATCGACATCTCTTCGGTCGATACCTCCCGGCTTCCCATCCAGTTGGGCGATTCCGCGCCGGCGCGTTTTTCCTTTCTTCCGGAGTTGTCCGCCATTCAGAAAAGCGGAGCGGAGCAGATGCCCTGTTTTATTCTGCACACCAACGAGCGGGTGCATGAGATTCTGCGGCAGGGCTTCGACGAGTCGCCGCTGTTTACCGGGATGATCCACGGCCGCGGACCGCGCTACTGCCCGAGTATCGAAGACAAACTTCGTGTCTTTCCGGACAACCCGGCGCATCAGCTTTTCCTGGAGCCGGAGGGACGCAGCACCCACGAATACTATCTGCAGGGATTCTCCTCCTCGCTGCCGCTGCAGACCCAGCTGGATGCGTTGCATGCCATCGAGGGACTGGAGCAGGTCAGGATCTTCCGTCCCGCGTATGCTGTGGAATACGATTATTTCGACCCGACGCAGCTTCGGCCGACTTTGGAATCCCGCCTTGTCGAGAATCTGTTCCTGGCCGGTCAGGTCAACGGAACCACGGGCTACGAAGAAGCCGCGGCCCAGGGGATCGTGGCCGGTATCAACGCACACCTCAAACTCCGGGAGAAGGATCCGCTGATCCTCCGTCGCGACCAGTCCTACATCGGCGTGCTGATCGATGATTTGATCACGAAAGGCGTGGATGAACCGTACCGGATGTTTACGTCCCGTGCGGAATACCGGATCCTGCTTCGTCAGGACAATGCGGACCAGCGCCTGACGCCGCTCGGACACGAAATCGGCCTCGTGAGCGAATCCCGGTATGCCGCCGTCCAGAAGAAATATGAAGAAGCGGGGGAGTTGCAGTCTTTCTGTGAACACAAAAACCTGACGGCCGCCGAAGCGAATCCGTATCTTTCTTCTGTCGGATCCAGTTGCATTACGGAGTCGAAAAAGATCGCGGAACTGGCGACGAGGCCTGAAGTTTCCCTTGAGGAACTGTTGAAAATCGTTCCACGTGGAACTTATCAACAGGAGGTTGTTGAAAGCGTCGAAATTTCGTTGCGCTACAAGGGTTATATCGATCGCGAACTGGCGATGGCCGAAAAGATCCAGCGCCTTGAACACCTCCGGATTCCGGACGGGTTTGACTTCGACCGTGTGGCCGGATTGACGATAGAATGCCGCCAGAAGCTCAAGAAATATCATCCGCAGACGATTGCCCAGGCTTCTCGCATCTCCGGGGTCTCGCCAGCGGATATTTCCGTCTTGCTCGTCTATTTCGGACGCTGAATTTACAGTCGCTTCAGGGCTGCCTTGATGATTTCTTCGACCGAGGCGCCCGGATTCTGCTTCAGAATGGCCTGAATGGCTTTATTGATGTTGGGCTTGGCGAATCCGAGAAGTTGCAGGGCCGTCGTGGCTTCTTCCGCAGCCGCTCCTGCGTCCGTCTTGAAGAGCATGTCCGTGCTCGCCGCGTCTCCCTTGACGATTTTGTCTTTCAGTTCGAGCACCATCCGCTGCGCGGTCTTGAGGCCGATGCCCTTGACGCCCTTGAGCCGGTTGACATCTTCGCTGAGAATGGCGTTCCGGAGCTCTTCTGCAGAAAGGGAGGAAAGCACCATCCGGGCGGACGCCGCTCCCATGCCGGACACGCTGGTGATCTGGCGGAACAGTTCGCGCTCTTCCTGGGTCGCGAAGCCGTAGTCCACCTCCGATCCGTCGCGCGGGTTGACCTGGCGCTGGATATAGACGGTCGCGTTTTCCTTGCCGTTCAAAACGTCATACGTCTGCAGCGAAATCTCCACTGCATAGCCGATGCCCTGGTTGTCGATCACCGCCATCGTTGGGGTCAGTGTCGCAAGCTTTCCTGAAATGTAATCTATCATATCACAAAAATAATGTTAAATTTGCATTTCTCTATGATGCAAGTCGAAAAAATACGGCAGGAGTTCCCGGAACTCAGTGAGTCGGTCTATGGCAAACCGCTTGTCTATCTGGACAATGCGGCCACGGCGCAGCGACCTCGCTCTGTGATTGCCAAGTGGACGGAGATGTCCGCGAAATACAATGCCAACCTCCATCGGGCCGTCCACCGGATCGCCGATGTGGCCACGGCGGAATATGAAGCGACGCGGGATGCCGTCCGGGCTTATCTGAATGCCGGATGCCGCGAAGAGATCCTCTTCACGTCCGGCACTACGGCATCCATCAACCTGGTGGCCTTCAGTTTCGGAGAAGCTTTCGTGGGCGCGGGAGACGAAATCATCGTCTGCGAGTCTGAGCACCATTCGGACATTGTCCCCTGGCAGATGCTCTGCGAGCGGAAAGGTGCCGTGGTCAAGGTGCTGCCGGTAGATGACAGCGGACACCTCCGCCTGGATCTGCTCCCCGGTCTGTTGACGCCGCGCACGCGCCTGCTCTGTGTGGCGCAGATCTCCAACGTACTGGGGCTGAAAAACCCCGTTAAAGAGATTGTAAATATTTGTCATTCAAATAATTGCTGCGTTCTTGTGGATGGTGCGCAGGGCATTGTCCACGACCGGGTGGATGTCCGGGATCTGGACTGTGACTTCTACGCCTTCTCCGGACATAAAATCTATGCCGCGCCCGGCACGGGTGTCCTGTACGGACGGCGCTCGCTGCTGGAGCAGATGCCGCCCTACATGGGAGGCGGCGAGATGATCGGGACCGTCCGCTGGACGGGGACGACCTATGCGCCGCTGCCCCAGAAATTCGAGGCGGGGACGCAGAACATCGCCGGTACACCTACGCTCCGGCCGGCCCTGGAGATGGCGGAACAGCTCCGCGATCCCGGGATCGAAGCGGAAACGGAACGCGTCAAAGAGTTTATGCTCAATGCCTTGCAGCAGGATCCCCGGATTCGTCTCTATGGCGTTCCGCGCACGGAGGACGAGAAGATTCCCCTGTTTTCGTTCTCCGTGGAACATTGCCACCACGAAGACCTCGCCATGATCCTCGACAAAATGGGCATCGCCGTCCGCTCCGGACAGATGTGCGCCGAGCCGCTGATGGACCGCTTCGGCGTGACCGGGATGCTGCGCGTTTCCTTTGCGCCCTACAACACGCTGCAGGAAGCAGAATACTTTATCGCCTCGCTCGGTAAGGCAATCAAAATGCTTGAATAATGAAAACGTTACAGGAGATTCAGGCCGAAGTCGTCGAGGATTTCTCGATGTACGACGAATGGCTGGACAAGTATGAATATCTGATCGATCTGGGACACCGGCTCGAACCGTTCCCGGAGGAGTTGAAGACGGAAGACCGCCTGATCAAGGGCTGCCAGTCGCGCGTTTGGCTCGACACCGTCGTGGACGGCGACCGGCTCTTCTTCCGCGCTGACTCCGATGCCATCATCACGAAGGGGATCATCTCCCTGCTGATCGGCGTCTATTCCGGGCGGACGGCCCGCGAGATCGCGGAAGACGATTTCTCCTTTATCGGGCAGCTCGGCCTGCGGGAGAACCTCTCCCCAACCCGCGCCGGCGGCCTTGCCTCCATGATCGACACCATCCGCCGCACGGCGCAAAAATACGTTTAGAATGGCACAGGAAGAGGTTTTGACTCCGCAGGACGTAAAGGAGCTCGCTCCGCTTTACGAAGACGTGGTCCTGGCTCTCAAGCAGGTTTATGATCCGGAGATCCCGGTGAATATCTATGATCTCGGTCTGATCTACGAATTGCACATCAGCAAGACCCACGACGTCTCGATCAAGATGACGTTCACGGCGCCGAACTGCCCGATGGCGGACGAAGTGCTGGCCGAAGTACAGCACAACGTGGAGAATACGCCCGGCGTCAAGAGCTGCACGATCGACCTGGTCTGGGAACCGGTCTGGGACCAGAGCATGCTCTCGGACGAAGCGCGCGTGGCGATGGGTTGGGATCCGGAATTCTGACAGATGAAAGCCGTCCCCGTCTATTTTTCCCTCGGGACCAACCAGGGCGACCGCCGGGCGCAGATAGAAGAGGCCCTGCGGCGGCTGGACGCGGCCATCGGCCGCCCCCGCGAGGCCCTGTCTTCCATCATCGAGACGCCCGCCTGGGGCTTTGAGGGGCCGGATTTCCTGAACTGCGTGGTGCGGTACCGGACGGCGCGGCGGCCGGAGACGCTGCTGCGCATCTGCAAGCGGATCGAGCGCGCCATGGGGCGCCGGGAGACCCTGGAATATGACGCCGAAGGCCGTCGGATCTACCATGACCGGCCGATCGACATCGACATCCTGCTCTACGGCGACGAGCGGATCGATCTGCCCGACCTGCAGATTCCGCATCCGCTGATGCGGCAGCGCGACTTCATTATGCGGCCGCTGAATGAGATTTTTACGCAGAAATGATTACCTTTGCGCGACTGAATAATAGTTAGTAACAAAGATATGACACAAGACGAACTGTTCAAGGTACTCGTAGCGCACTGCAAGGAGTACGGTTTCATTTTCCCGTCCAGCGAAATCTATGACGGCCTGGCCGCCGTGTACGATTATGGGCAGATGGGTGTCGAACTCAAGAACAACATCAAGCAGTACTGGTGGAACGCGATGACCCGTCTCAACGAGAACATCGTGGGCATCGATTCCTGCATCTTCATGCACCCGCGCATCTGGGAGGCCTCCGGCCACGTGAGCGCCTTCAACGACCCGCTCATCGACAACAAGGACTCCAAGAAGCGCTACCGCGCCGACGTGCTGATCGAAGACTACCTCGGCAAGATCGAGGAGAAAATCAACAAGGAGGTGGAGAAGGGCCGCAAGCGTTTCGGCGAGAATTTCGACGAGGCGCAGTTCCGCGCCACCAACCCCAACGTGCTGCGCGAGCAGGCCAAGTATGACGAGGTGCACAACCGCTACGTCGCTGCCGAGCAGGCCTCCGACTTCAAGGAATACCGCCAGATCATCATCGACTGCGGCATCGTCTGCCCGATCAGCGGCACCTGCAACTGGACCGACGTCCGGCAGTTCAACCTGATGTTCAGCACCTCGATGGGAAGCACCTCCGAAGGCGCCAACACGATTTACCTGCGTCCGGAGACGGCCCAGGGCATCTTTGTCAACTACCTCAACGTCCAGAAGACCGGCCGCATGAAGATTCCCTTCGGCATCGCGCAGATCGGCAAGGCCTTCCGCAACGAGATCGTCGCCCGCCAGTTCATCTTCCGCATGCGCGAATTCGAGCAGATGGAGATGCAGTTCTTCATCAAGCCGGGCACGGAGCTCGAATGGTTCGCGAAGTGGAAGGAGAACCGCATGAAATGGCATGTCAACCTGGGCATGGGCGCGGAGAACTACCGCTTCCACGACCACGAGAAACTGGCCCACTACGCCAACGCCGCCACCGACATCGAATTCAATTTCCCCTTCGGCTTCAAGGAGCTGGAAGGCATCCACAGCCGCACCAACTTCGACCTGGGCAACCACCAGAAGTTCTCCGGCAAGAAGATCGAGTACTTCGATCCCGAGGAAGGCGCCGCCTACACCCCGTATGTGGTCGAGACGTCCATCGGCGTGGACCGCATGGTCCTGGCGGTGCTGTCGCACTCCTTCCACGAGGAGAAACTGGACAATGGCGAGACCCGCGTCGTGCTGAGCATTCCCGCTCCGCTCGCTCCGGTCAAGGCCGCCGTCCTGCCGCTCGTCAAGAAGGACGGACTGCCCGAGCTCGCCCAGGAGGTCATGGACCTGCTGAAATACGACTTCAACTGCCAGTACGAGGAGAAAGACAGCATCGGCAAGCGCTACCGCCGCCAGGATGCCATCGGCACCCCGTTCTGCATCACGGTGGACCACGATTCCATCAACGACCGCTGCGTGACCGTGCGCGACCGCGACACGATGCAGCAGGAGCGGGTTCCGATCGATAACCTGCGCGCGATGATCGACGCCAAGGTCAACCTCAACAACCTCCTCCGCAACCTGTAGCGGCATGGCGCAGACCTTCACGGAACTGGGCCGCGTCGAAGCGATCCGGCAGCTCTTCGAAGGGACGGGATTCCGGCCCTTCGAAGAGCCGCTGTGGTTTGAAGCCAAGCCGCAGGAATGCATCACGACGGCCTCCGCGCTGCTGCTGGAGGGCATCGATTTCGATCTGGTCTATTTCCCGCTGGGCCACCTGGGCCGCAAGGCCGTGCTCCGCGCTACGGGTGAACTCTATGCCGCGCTGGCGCATCCCGAGACGCTGTCCGTGCAGCTGGGGATCTCCGCCAAACTGGATTTCCCGCAGGTGCAGGAGCTCTGGGGCGGGATCGTCGCCGGCGCGAAAGAACAGGGCTACAAGCGCCTTTCCCTGGACCTGCAGCCTTCCCGCAACGGCCTGACCATCGCGCTCAGCGCCGCCGGCCGCCACAGCGCCGCCATTTCTGCAGCCCGTCCGAAAGCGCAGTCCAAGGACCTGATCTGCGTGTCCGGAGCCCTCGGCGCCGCTTTTCTGGGCCTGCAGGTGCTCGAGCGGGAGCGGCTCAAGTTCGACCAGGGCAGCACGGACCGGAAAGTCCTGGAGCAGTACAGGATGCTGGTCGGCTCCTACCTGCGGCCCGAAATGGATCCTGCGACGGTCTCCCAGCTGGAAGAGACGAAGATCGTCCCGGCGCAGGGCTATTTCGTCACCCGGGGCCTGGCTGACGCCCTGCTCCGCCTGCACCGCGACACCGGTCTCGGCGCCAAGGTCTATGCTGACAAGATCCCCTTCGAGGGCGGCAGCTTCGCCCTCGGTCGGGAGCTGGACCTCGACCCCGTGTCCGCGGCCATGAGCGGCGGAGAAGACTACCGCCTGCTCTATGTCGTGCCGATCGCACAATTCGAGCGTTTCCGCACGGATTTCCAGACTTTCGATATCATCGGACATCTCGCACGGCCGGAAGTGGGCACCGTCCTGGTCTCCCCCGACGGCCTCGAGCATCCCGTTTCCGCACAGGGATGGAACCATCAAAACATACAAGCATGAAAAAAGCAGCAACCCTTCTCGGAGCCCTGATGCTGTTTGCATCTGTGGCCGGAGCCCAGAATGTCCTGGGCGGCATCCTCAATTCTATCGGCAGCGGCAACGTCGGTGAGACCATCGGCAACGTCCTTTCCGGCGTCGTCGGCAGCACCGTCGATCTGACCGGCACCTGGACCTACGGAGGCGTAGGCGCCGCCGTCAAGAGCGACAACATCCTCAGCACCGTGGCCGGCAACGCCGCCATCAGCACGATCGAGTCCAAGGCCGACAACATCCTCGCCAAGGCCGGCGTCTCCGCCGGAGCCGCGACCTTCACCTTCAACCAGGACGGCACCTTCACCTTCAAGGCCGGCCGCCTGCCCGCCATCAGCGGGACCTACACGCAGAACGGCAACGCCGTCACGATGAAATTCGGCAAGGCCCTCTCGCTGCTGCAGCTGGACGGCACGGTCAGCGCCACCGCGAACGGCTGCAAGATCCTCTTCAACGGCGAGAAGTTCATGTCCTTCGCCCAGAAGGTGATCGAGTACGCCAAGAAGATCACGACCAGCTACGGTGTCGCCACCATCGGCAACATCCTCTCCACCGCCAAGAGCGTGGACGCCGGATTCAAGCTGACGCGCTAAGATTTGTCGCAGCGGACAAAATGCTGAAAACGGCATCCGAAGCCAATCGGATGCCGTTTTCAGTTTTTGGTAATTTCCGAATTTGAAAGGGAATTTTCCGTTTTAGAAAGAAAATTTGTACCCCACGCCGACCGTCGTCCGGAGGGTCCGGTCCCAGGTCAGGCTCTTGAGCTTGGTGCCTTCTTTGTTGGTATCGATGTTTTTGTCGTTACAGTAGTCCAGCAGGCCGTACAGCTCCAGGGAGTGCATCCTGGACAGCTTCCACTCCAGGCCCAGGCCGCCGCGGTAGCGGTTGATATACGTGTCCGTGTAGCCGTTGAAGCTGTAGTCCGTATAGGTGCCCGTGGCGCTGTTGTAGGTGGCGCTGCAGGCCGGATCGTTGAACACGTTCTTGAGCTCGAAGAAGACATACGGCTCCACGGCGGCGAAGCCCTTGTACTGGATCTTGAACCGGGATTTGAGCGTGATCGGATTGCGGTTCTCCTGATAGATGTTGAGGTCTTCGGCCTTGTGGGTCAGCTGGACCATCTCGCGCAGCGAGAAACGCCAGTCTCCGGCCCGGTAGCCGAAGGTCAGGAAGGCCGAGGCGCGGTGGCGGGGCTGCCAGCCGGCATTGGTGCCGTAACGGTCGAAGAACGTGTATTCCAGGCCGCCCTTGAGCCAGTCGTTGAACTTGTAGCTCAGGCCCAGCGAGGCCTGGTGCCGGTCGATCTTGGACAGGGCGTTCTCCGTGCGGAGCTGGTATTCCGCCGTGAGGTGCAGCCCCTTGGCGAGTTTCTTGTCGAGGGTCACGGACGTGCGCGTCGCGAAGTCCGTCTCCATATCGCCTACGGTCCCCTGGGCTCGCGTCAGCACGGGGGCCAGCAGCAGGACGAACGGGAGCAAATAGCTGGTTTTCATGGCATTATCATTTATTTATCCGACAAAATCCTTGGCTTTGGTCAACTGGTCGATGGTGGCGTCCTGCCCCCGGGGCACCCGGTAGCGCACCTTGATGAAGGCCGCGTCCTTGAGGAAATCGACATGGCCGATCTCCAGGTCCAGGATCGGGAATCCGAGGCGCTTCTCCAAGTCGGCTACCAGCTCCGCGCGCCGCTCCGGGACGATGAGTTCGATCCGGTCGTAGAGCACCAGTTTGGTGGAGGTGTGCGCGAGCAGCGAGCCGCTCTCCAGCACCCAGATCAGGCACACGACCAGCAGGTTGGCCAGGGCCGTGATCCCGACCGCGCCGCCGTCCAGCACATAGTGCGCGTGGTCCGTCACGGCGCCGGCCAGGTGGTAGATGGGAGACAGGCCATTGAGCGCCGCCAGCGCGATGATGACGAACAGGTAGGTCATTTCCCGGATGGGTACGGTCTCCGTGCGGTAGCGGATCACGCCGAAGATGGCGAACAGGCCGAGGGTCAGGCCCACGCCGACCTCGGCGTTGCCCATCATGTAGAGCAGCAGCACCATGGCGGACGAGAACACCAGGAAGGTGAAATAGTAGTCGCGCCGGTGGCTCTTGCGGTAGTAGAAGAAATGCACGATGATCCAGCAGACCAGCAGGTTGAGCAGGAAGCGGATGCCCAGTTCGGTCAGGCTCTGGCCCGTCGTCATCATGGCGTCCGTGATGGCCTGGACATCAAAGACCTCTTCGTCGGCGATGTTGTAATCGCCCAGGTTGTCGATTTGTATCATATCGCTGTCAGTTTTTTGTCTATCGTTTTCTCAATCAGCCGGATTTTCGGCTTGAAACGGTTGTGCTTGATGTCCGGGTCCGTGAGGGTCTCCCCGATACAGTATTTGCTCACGCGGACCGGCTTGACGCGGCGCTCCAGGAGGATGTCTCGCATCTCGCTCTTCGCCCGGCCGTCCTGCTTCAGCTCGATGATCACGGCGTCCTGCAGGGAGACCTCCCGGCCGGTGCGGTGGTTGATGAAGCAGAGCGCCGTGTCGATGGTCAGGCGTTCCGTCATGGCGGCGTCGACCAGCGTGATGCGGCGGAACACTGTCTCCAGGGCCGGGCTGACGGCCGCTGCCGGGATGGCTGAATACTGCTCCAGGAGAGCGGTCGCAGCCGGGTCCAGGCGGAAGTCCCCGAAGGCCTCCGGGCAGATCTCCGTGCGCTTTTTCTTTGTGCGTCCGTGGTTGTTTTTCCGCTTGATCTCCAGGAAGGTCCGGCCGCTGCCCACATAGACCCGGGTCCGGATCTTCTGGCGCACGAGGCGCCGGTTGTGGTGATCCAGGAACATCTGCAGCTCCGGGGTGTCGTAGTAGAGGCTGTCGTACGAACTGATCTTGGTCCCTTCCGTTTCCAGGGCCCGGTAGCCCCGGGCCGCGGCGTCCTCCAGGATGCCGGCGAGGACCCGCTCCGTGGTGAGGAACTTGGTGTCGATGCGGTTCATCAGCCGGATGGAATCCATCTCCCCGAGCCAGATCGGGGAGATGGTGTCCAGCACCGCTTCAAGCGTCTTCTGCGAGGTATTCATATACCTTGACGGATTTGAGTTTCCCCTTGGCGGTGTAGGTATATTGGGTCTTCTTGCGGCCGAACTCGTTGTACTCGAACTTCTTGTAGTTGTCCAGGCGGTTCCGCTCGTCATAGACGTACTCCGTGCTGACCTTGCCCGAGGCATCGTACTCGAAGCGCTTGCGCCACTTCTGGCCCGACTGGCCGTACTCGATCTCCTCGATCTTCTTGCCGTCGGCGTTAAAGGTCGTCACGTGGTCCAGGACCCGGGCCTTGGAGTTGGCATCCGTGTTCCATTCCTTGATGACCAGGTTCTTCTTGTTGATTGTCCGGGTGGTCTGGGCCCATGCGCCCGCGACCGTCAGCAGCATCGCAGCTGCCAGGAGTGCTGTCTTTTTCATATCAGAAACGCTTTGTGATGCCTACCGCCGTCCGCCCATGCCGCCACCGCCGCTGTAGGTGCTCAGCGAGACGGAACTGCCGCCTGAAACGGAAGGGCCGATGACGGCCATGCCTTCCAGGATCTGCGTGCCGCCGGAGACGCTCACGCCGGATTTGAGTTCGGGTTTGCTCTTGCCGGAGACCACGAGTCCGCTGCCGCCCGAGGCGGGCGTCCTGAAGGCGAAGGTGTCGTCCCCGACCGTCAGGGAGTACCAGGTGTTCTTGCTCCAGGAAGAGGCGGAATAGCAGGTCTGGGTGAGCTGCGCGCCGTTTTCGAGGCTGCCGATGCAGAACAGGGTGCCGCCGCTGACATAGAGCTTGCGCCCGCCTTCGGTGTTGGCGTCCAGCGACACCTCGGCGCCGCCCGAGCAGGTGGCATAGACCACGCCGCCCTCGATGTACATGTCGCCGTTGGCGTCGAGCCCGTCGTTGCCGGTCGAATAGGCGCACACATAGCCGCCGGAGATGGTCAGATGGCTGGCCGCATTGATGGCGTCGTCGGTGGACTGGGCATACACGAAGCCGTCCGAAATCTCGAGGGTGCCTTTGCTCTCGATGGCCTCGTGGCTCTTGGCCACGGCCTTGACGGTGCTGCCGGCGAAGAGCACGTCGCCGTCGAACTTGATGGCTTTGGCCGCCACGGAATTGTCTGAAGAAGAATTGCTTCCGCCCCAGCCGCCGAAGCCGCCCATGCCGCCGCCGGAAGAGGAGGAACCGTAGTTGGAGCCGCTCACGCTGATGCTCACCGTGCCGCCGTAGAAATATGCCTGCCGGTCGCCGCTGAGGCCCTTGCCGCCCTGGCCGGAATTGGTGACGGTCAGCGTGCCGTCGTTCATCGTGAACACGCCGTCCGCCTTGACGCCGGCCGAGCCGGAAAGGTCGCTGCTGTCGGACGTGTCCACGCCGCCGGATACGGTGAGGGTGGTGTTGCCTCCGTTGAAGATGGCCTCCCCGTCGGTCGAAATGCCCTTCTTGCCGGCGGCGGAGACGGTCACGGAGAGCGTGCCCGCATCCACGACCACGGCCTCCTGGCCGCGCACGCCGTGTCCGGCGGAAGATGTGACCGTGACGGTCTGGCCGCCCAGCAGGCGGACGTAGTCGTCGGAGGTGATGCCGGCCTTGCCGGTCGCCGTGACGCTCAGGGAGCCGTCTCCGCTGAAGACCAGCTGGCCCTCGCTGAACAGCGCGGCCTTCTCGTCTTCGCCGGAGGGCGTCAGGGTATAGCTGGCTCCGTCCGCCAGCTGATTGCTGCCCTTCAGCACCACGAACGTGCGCTTCTTGCTCTGGTTGTTGATGGCGGCGCCGCGCTTGTTGGTGAGCGTGAGGCCGTCCAGGGTGAGCGCCTGCTTGTTGGCGCCGTAGAGCTTGAAGAAGCCGTCCGAAGCGCTTCCCTTGAGGATATAGTGGACCTTCTCGTCATACGCGGAGTTGTCCGCGGTCACGTCGTTGCCGCTGACCTTGACGATGCCGTTGGCGTCGCCCGAGACCGTGGCGCCGGAAGCGGAGAAGGTGACCGTGATGGTGCGGTCGAAGCTGACCGTGCTGATATCGTCGCCCGCGTCGTCCTGCACATAGGCGGCGACGTAGGTGTCGGAGGAAGAACCGGAAGAAGTGTTGTCTTCTCCCGACGGGGTCAATGCCAGCGGATCCGTCTGGCAGCCGCCCGCCATCAGGGTGACGGGCACGAGGAGAATTTGAAATACTTTGTTCATAACACAGCGGTTTTAGTTACACGCCGTGCATAGAATTCAAGATGCTTGCCGTGCCGGACCGGATTCAGCGAACGGGTCGATTTCTTCAGCGAACCGGCGCGGCGTTTGCGCTTTATTCGTTAATTTTGTGGAAATGAAACATCTTTCCCAAGAAGAGAAGAACGAGAATCGGCTCTACCTGCTGATCTGGGCGGCCGTGTTCGTGATCGGCGCCCTGACGACGCTGCTGCAGGCCATGTCCCGCGACCTGTCGCCGACCTGGACGGGCGTGCTGCAGCTGTGGCTGCGGATGCTGCCTTTCCTGGTGCTGTTCCTGCTGCACAATTACCTGATGGCTCCCCTGCTCTTCCGGCATCACAGGCCGGGCGCGTACGGGCTGGCCGTCTTCGGGGCGGTCGTCGCCTTTGCCGCCGCCATGCTGCTGATGCACACCGGCCCGGATCCGACGATGCGCCCGCCGGAGCCGCCCGGGGGCCCTGTTCCCAGGATGCCGGGCGGACCGCCGCCGGAAATGCGGGGCGGGCCGATGCCGCTCAATCCGGAGTTCCTGAAGCTGGTGCTCGGCATCATGATGCTGGCGGCCAACCTGGGCATCAAATACCAGTTCCAGGCGGCGCGCAATGCGTCCCGCGTGCGCGAACTGGAGAAGGAGAACCTGCAGCAGCGCCTGGATACGCTGCGCTACCAGATCAATCCGCATTTCTTCATGAACACGCTCAACAACATCCACGCCCTGGTCGATCTCGATCCCGAGAAGGCCAAGGAGAGTATCGTGGAGCTGTCCAGGATGATGCGGCACATCCTCTATGACGCCGGCACGCCGACCATCCCGCTCGCGCAGGAGATGGAATTCCTGCGCCACTACGTCTCCCTGATGCGCATCCGCTACCCTGACGGCGTGGAGATCTCGCTCGACCTGCCGGAGGGCGACGGCGGCGCGCAGGTGCCCCCGCTCGTGTTCGCCTCCTTCGTGGAGAATGCCTTCAAGCACGGCGTGAGCTATGAGAACGCCTCTTTCATCCGTATCGCGCTTGCCGTCGATGGCGGCAAGATCATCTTCCGCTGCGCCAACAGCCGCCAGGCGCCCTTGCAGCAGGATGGCTCCGGCATCGGCCAGGAGAACGTCCGGCGCCGCCTGGACCTGCTCTACGGCAGCAGCTACACCCTGCACATCGACCAGCCCGCCGGCGCCTATGAGCTCCTGCTGGTCCTGCCCGCCCAACCCGCACAGCCATGAACCCGATCCGTGTAATCGCCGTCGATGACGAGCCCCTCGCCCTCAAACAACTGGAAATGTACATCGCCAAAGTCCCCTTCCTGGAGCTCGTGGCCGCCTGCCACAGCGCCCTGGAGGCCCGGCGCATCCTCGATGAGAGGAGCGTCGATGCGATGTTCCTGGACATCAACATGCCCGACATCACGGGCATGGAATTCGTCCGGACCCTGCAGGATCCGCCCCTCGTGGTCTTCACCACGGCCTACTCGGAGTACGCCGTGGAAGGCTTCCGCGTGGATGCGGTGGATTATCTGCTGAAGCCCTTCTCGCTGGCGGATTTCATGGCGTCGGCGGAGCGGCTGCGGCAGCGCCTGGAGGCGCGTCCCGCCGCCGTGGCCGCCGCGGAGCCCGGCCCCGTGGCCTTCCGGCCGCAGGACGACGCCATTTTCTTCAAGGCGGACTACAGGACCGTACGCGTCCGGCTCGCGGACATCCGCTACATCGAGGGGATGAGCGAATACGTCAAGGTCTGGTATGACGGCGCCGCCGTCCCCCTGCTCGTGCTGGTGCGTCTCAAGACCGTGCAGGAGAAGCTGCCGGCCGACCGTTTCATGCGCATCCACCGCTCCTACATCGTGGGGCTCGGGCGCATCCGCGAAGCCGGCCGCGACGGCGTCACCCTCGACGACGGCACCACCCTGCCCGTCGGCGACCTCTACAGGCAGGAATTCCGCGACTACCTCGCCCGCACGAGTCTGGGGTAGGTACTCCGGCCGCTATTTGTGCGAGACGCTATACTGCACGCCGAGTTTCTGCAGGGCGTCGATGAAGGGTTCGCTGACGCCGACGGAGAACTTGCGGGATTGGAATTCCAGGTTGTAACCCGTGTTCTTGTCGTGGAGGTAGAGGGACAGGGGCGTGTTTCCTTTGTGGGCCTTGAGGATCTTGACCAGCCGGGTGCGGAAGTCCGCCGAGAGCCGGTCGGAGTCGAGCACGATGGCGAAGCCGGTGAGCAGGCTGTCGTTCAGGTTGCCCAGCAGGGAGATCTTCTTGATTTTGAAGCCGTAAGGCGCCCGCTTGCCCTGGGCCCGCTCCTCGGGCTTGACGAAATAGCGTGCGGCAATCTCCCCTTCGATATAGAGCTGCGCGTGCTGCTGCATGTAGGGCAGCCAGGTCTCGTAGTCCTTGCCGAACAGGGCGAATTCATACGATCCGTCGAAATCCTCCATCATGACGCGCGCCCCCGGCGTACCGGTCCGCGTGGTCAGCGTCTTGATGTCCGTCACGATGCCGGCCACGCTGGCCTTGCCTGCCTTGTCGGCGCGCTCGCACTCGTCGATACGCTCCTGCAGCTTGGTCAGCCGGCAATCCGCAAAGGTCTCGATCTCAAAGCGGTAGCGGTCCAGCGGATGCGAAGACAGATACATGCCCACGTATTCCTTCTCCTGCTGCAGCAGGGCCAGGACATCCTCCTCGCCGGAGAACGTCGGAACCTCCGGCCGCACGGGCTTGAGCTCCTCCACCTCGCCGAAGAGCGAATTGGCGGAGTCCAGCTGGTCGTTGCGGTAGAGCCCCGCGTATTTGACGGCTTCGTCGATAAACAGCTCCCCGTTCTTGCAGGGCAGGAAGAATTGCGAACGCTTGTAGCCGAACGAGTCGAAGGCGCCGGAATAGACGAGCGTTTCGAACGAACGGCGGTTCAGCACCTCGGCCATCCGCTCCACGAAGTCGAACAGGTCCGTGAACAGGCCGTGCTCGCTGCGCTCGCGGATGATGGCTTCCACGACGTTCTCGCCGAAGCCCTTGAGGCCGCCCAGGCCATAGCGGATGTCGCCCGTCTTGTTGACGGAGAACTGCGCGTCGGATTCGTTGACATCGGGGCTGAGCACCTTGATGCCGGCCTTGCGGCAGTCCGCCATGATCTCCTTCATCTCCTCCATGTTGGAGATGTTCTGCGTGAGGTTGGAGGCCTGGAATTCAGAAGGATAATGGGCCTTGATCCAGGCGGTCTGGTAGCTCACCCAGGCATAGCAGGTGGCGTGTGACTTGTTGAAGGCGTATTTGGCGAAGGCCTCCCAGTCGGACCAGATCTTCTGCAGGATGGGTTCGGGGTGCCCGTTGGCCAGCGCCCCCTTCATGAAGGACTCCTTGAGCGAGTCGAGCACGGCCTTCTGCTTCTTGCCCATGGCCTTGCGGAGCTTGTCCGCCTTGCCCTTGGAGAAGCCGGCGAGCTTCTGCGACAGGCGCATCACCTGCTCCTGATAGACCGTGACGCCGTAGGTCTCCTTCAGCAGCTCCTCCATCTCAGGGAGGTCGTAGTGGATCTTGGACGGGTCGTTCTTGCCCGCCACGAAGTCCGGGATATAGTCCATCGGCCCCGGCCGGTACAGGGCGTTCATGGCGATCAGGTCCTCGAAACGCTCGGGGTGCAGCTTGATCAGCCATTCCTTCATGCCGCCGGATTCAAACTGGAAAATGCTCTTGGTGTCGCCGCGGGCGTAGAGGTCATACACCTCCGGGTCGTCGATGGGGATGGCCTCGATGTCGATGTCCTTGCCGAAGCGCTTCTTGACCAGGGCCAGGGCCCGGTCGATGATGGAGAGCGTCTTGAGCCCGAGGAAGTCCATCTTGAGCATGCCCACATCCTCGATCTTGGTGCCTTCGTACTGGCTCACCCAGACCTCCTGGCCCGTGGCCTTGTCCGTGCCCATCGTGATGGGGATGTAGTCCGTGAGGTTGCCGCGGCCGATGATCATGGCGCAGGCGTGGATGCCTGTCTGGCGGATGCAGCCCTCCAGCCGGAGGGCGTAGTCCAGCACTTCGCGCACCAGCGGCTCCCCCTCCTCGTATTCGTGCTTGAGCTCCTTGATGTATTTGACGCTGTTGGCGAGCGTGGGCTTGTATTCCTTCTCCTCGCCGTTCTCCTTGACCACGATCGGCCGGTCGGGGATCATCTTGGTCAGGCGGTTGGACTCCGGGATGGAGAGGTTGGAGATGCGCGCCACGTCCTTGACCGCCAGCTTGGCGGCCATGGTGCCGAAGGTGATGACGTGCGAGATGTGGTCGGCGCCGTAGCGGTCCTGCACATACTGGATCACGCGGTAGCGGCCCTCGTCGTCGAAATCGACGTCGATATCCGGCATCGAGATGCGCTCCGGGTTGAGGAAACGCTCGAACAGGAGGTCGTAGCGGATCGGGTCGAGGTTGGTGATGCCGAGGCAGTAGGCCACGCAGGAGCCGGCGGCCGAGCCGCGTCCGGGCCCCACGGACACGCCGTTGCGCCGCCCCCAGTTGATGAAGTCCTGCACGATGAGGAAATAATCCGGGAATCCCATGTAGGAAATCGTCATCAGCTCGAAGTGCAGGCGGTCCTTCTGCTCGTCCGTCAGGACTTCGCCGTAGCGGCGGTGCGCGCCTTCGTAGGCCAGGTGGCAGAGGTACGCCACCGAGCGGCAGAACTCGTCGCCGCGGTAGTGCTTCACTTCCTGCCCGTCCGCGTCTTTAGAGATGTCATATTTGCCGTTTTCGATGATGTCGGCATACCGGGCCAGGTGCGTGTCTATATCCGCGAGAAACGCCTCGGGAAGCTCGAATTTGGGCAGGACGTGACCCCGGTTGATCTCGTAGCGCTCCACCTTGTCCAGCACCTCCAGCGTATTGGCGAGCGCCTCCGGATGGTCCGGGAAGAGCGCCGCCATCTCCTCCTCGCTCTTGAGGTACTCCTGCTGGGTGTAGCGCAGGCGCTTGGGGTCGTCCACCATGGCGTTGGTGGTCAGGCAGATGAGCCGGTCGTGCGCCGGGCCGTCCTCCTTGCGCACGAAGTGCACGTCGTTGGTGGCCACGACCTTCACGCCGTGCTTTTCGGCCAGTTCGAAGATGCGGGCGGTGTATTCCTTCTGCTGGTTGTACAGGTCCAGCGACATCCCGGGCACCTCCGTCTTGTGGAGCATGACCTCCAGGTAGTAATCCTCGCCGAAGACGCGCTTGTGCCATTCGATGGCCTTGTCCACGCCCTCTTCGTCGCCCGCCAGGATCCCGCGCGGGATCTCCCCCGCCATGCAGGCGGAGCAGCAGATGAGGTCTTCGTGGTACTTCTCCAGCACCTCGTGGCTCACGCGCGGCTTGTAGTACATGCCCTCGATGTGTCCCGTGGA
>CAMHIP010000025.1 GCA_946185205.1 uncultured Bacteroidales bacterium
GTCCATTATACCTCATTTGTTCCAAAACCTCCAAATAATCGCCTCAACGCAGAAACGGCAGCCAACTGGCTGCCGTTTCTGCGTTGAGGTACCAGGATTCGAACCTGGGCAGACAGAACCAAAATCTGTAGTGCTACCATTACACCATACCTCAATTCCGGGTGCAAAGATAGCAAATTATCGTTTGTTTTTGAAATAATCTTTGACGAGGGCGCTGCATTCCCCGGCGAGCAGGCCAGAGGAGACCTGGGTGCGGGGATGGAGCAGGGAAGGGGAGAAAAGGGAGTAGCCGCGGCGCGGATCGGGGGAGCCATAGACGAGGCGGCCGAGCTGGGCCCAGCAGAGCGCAGCGGCGCACATCGGACAGGGCTCCACTGTCACGTAGAGGGTGCAGTCGTCGAGGTATTTGCCGCCCAGTGCCTCCGTGGCGGCGGTCAGCGCGATCATCTCGGCGTGTGCCGTGGGATCGTGCAGGCGCTCGGTCATGTTGTGTCCGCGGGCGATGATGCGGCCGCGGCACACGACCACGGCGCCGATGGGCACTTCGTCCTCGGCCCCGGCCGCGGCGGCCTCCCGCAGCGCTTCCCGCATGTATTTCTCGTCCGCTTCCATGCTACAGCAGCGCCAGGATGTCGTCCCAGACGAGCTGCCGGTCCGTCTCGTTGAGGATTTCGTGGCGCATGCCGGGGTAGAGTTTCAGGTCCACCTGCCGGTAGCCCACCTTGCGCATCTTCTCCACGGCGTCTTCGATCGCCTTGTCCGAACCGCGGCAGGGGTCCTCCGCGCCGGAAATGAAGTGCACCGGGAGGTCCGGACGGGCCACCTTCCATCCCTTCAGGGAATAGCAGTCCTGCATCAGCGCCATCAGGTTGTAAAAGCCGTTGGCGGTGAACTGGTAGGTGCAGAGCGGGTCCTTGTGGTATTCGACGAGGATCTCCTCGTTGGAGCAGACCCAGGCGGCGGGCCAGCCTTCCTTCTCGAAGGGCTTGTTGAAGCTGCCGAAGGACAGCTGCTGCAGGAGCTTGGGCCGGTAGTGTCCGCCCTTGATGCGGCTGAAGCAGGCGGCCAGTGCCTTGCCCACGGTCTTGGCGGGGTTGTCGGACGGGCAGCCGCAGACGAACAGCCGGTCCAGCCGGTCGTCATAGCGCTTGGCGAAGGAGCGGACGACCATCGAGCCCATGCTGTGTCCGAACAGGGTGCAGGGCAGGCCCGGCCATTGTTCCCGGATCCAGTCCGACACCACGCGTACGTCCTCCACCATCGCCTCCCAGCCGCCTTCATAGAGGTAGCCCAGGTCGCGCTCCTCCTTGACGGAGGCGCCGTGGCCGCGGTGGTCGTGGATGACGCACACGTAGCCGTGGGCGGTCAGAAACTCCATGAAGGGAATGTAGCGCTCCTTGTGTTCGCACATGCCGTGCACGAGCTGTACGATGCCGCGCGGGGCCTCGTCCGGGACGCTGGCCAGCACGGCCAGGTCCAGGTCATCCGCCGAAGCGGGAAGGGTAAAGGATTTCATCATGCTGCGAAGATACGTTTTTTGCGTCAACAAAAAAAGGGAGGCGTCCCTTACGGGAGGCCTCCCAACCACTAATCAAATCAATTCGTATGAAAATGCGAACGATTTCTTGCGTTGGATTATGAGTTCAGGGACTCCCATCCCAGAACATCCAGGAACTTGTTGTTGGCCTTCCGGTCGCGCGGGAACGGGAAGTATTTGTACTTGGCCTCGAATTCGTTGTAGTTGACTGCAGAATAGGTCTCGAAGAGCTTGTGCTCCTTCTTGTAGCCCGGCTTGCCTTCCACGAAGAACTCGTCGAACACCGTAGGGACATTCTGGTGGATGCCCTTGTAGTAATCGGCCATGTGGATCTTTCCGGCATTGTCCCAGCGGACCAGATCGGGGAAGCGGCAGCCTTCCCACCACATCTCATACTGCTTCTCTTCCATCACGTCCTCGAAGGTGAGCTTGGAGCTGATCTTGCCGGAGCCGGAACGCTTCTGCACTTCCTGCAGAGCGGCGAGTCCCTTGGCCTCGTCGGCGGAACCGATGCAGGCCTCTGCATAGAGAAGCAGCGCCTCGGCGTAGCGGGCTACGTTGAAGTTCGCCTCGTTGGAAGCACCGCCCATGACGGCGTTGATGTTGTCGCCGGGATACTCCTTGCCGCCCGTGAGGATACGGGAAGGCTTGGCGTAGGACATGCGTTTCCATTCGAAATACGGGCCATGGCTGTAGATACCGTCGTTCAGCTTGATGCCGCGGTTCGGGTCGGATTTCTTCTCATCCAGGGAGGCATCGTTCAAGTCGGAGTTCCATTCCATTTCATAGAGGAATTCTTCCTCGGTGAGGAAACTGGCCTTACGGCGCGGGGAATTACCGTCGTGAGCCAGGAACTTCTTGGCGAAATCCTCCTGGATGGCACCGCCGTTCCATCCGGCTGCAGGGGTGCAGGACGGAATGGAGGCGAGATGGTCGGTACGCCAGCAGAGCACGTCGGCTACCATCCAGCGGCTGCGGTTCACGTTGTCCCAGAAGCCAAGGTTGGAGTCGTAGATGTAGTTCGGCTCGAAGATCTTCTCGGAGTTGCCGTCACCGGGTTTGTGGAAGTTGGTCCAGAAGTCTTCGGAAGGAACGAGGGCATAGTTGTTGGATGCGATCAGGTCGCCGAGGTATTTGCGCGCGGTGGCGGGATCGTTGTCGAACATGGCAGCCTTGCCGGCGACGAACTGGGCGAAACCCACACTCATGCGTGCGGTGGCGTCCTTGTCGGCGGTGCCGTTGCGCTTGGGCAGCGAGCCGGATGCAATGGCTTTCTCGCACTCGGCGATGACCCACTTCAGTACCTGGCTCTGGCTCTCGGCCTGGACGGGCAGTTCATCGGGTTCGAGCAGACGGTCCAGGATGGCTGGACGGTTCCAGAAGATAGCCATCATCAAATGGATGTAGGCGCGCATGACGCGGGCTTCGGCAACGGCCTGCTTGGTGTAGTTGCTCTCAAACTTCGGAGCCTCCTCTTTGCGGTTCTCCGTGGTGAAGTTGGAGATCACCAGGTTGCAGGCATAGATGGCCGCGACGTAGCGGTCGTAGCAGGTCTTCAGATTTCCGTTTGTCTCGTTGTAGTTGAACTCACAGAAGACGCGGAAATCTTTATGGTCATCGATATTTCCGCCGGCTGCGAGAATATCGTCGGCAGAGTAGTTGAGCATCATCAACTCGGGGTTGTTGATGCCGTTCGCGGAAGCCACGCTCAAGAAACTCGCATACATGTTGGTCAGAGCAGCTTCGGCATCCGCATCGGAGGCATAGAAGGTATCCGTGCTGACGACACCTTTCTGAGGGATCTCAAGCATCTGCTCGCATGAGACTGCGACAAGTGCAAACCCCAAAAGTATAGGAATAAGGATCTTTTTCATTGTGCAAACGGATTAGAACGTGAGATTGACACCGAGGAGAACCTTCTGCATCGTAGGATAGGAACCGAAGTCAAAGCCGGCGCCGGTGGAGTTGTTCATCGTGGCCGTCTCCGGATCAAGTCCCGGATAGCTGGAGAAGGTGAAGAAGTCGTCAAGCGACACATAGAAGCGGAGGTTGCTGATGGCAGCCTTCCTGGTGATCTTTGCAGGCAGGGTGTAACCCAACTGCAACTGCTTGATGCGGAAGTAGTCGCCCTTGAACGTGTTTGCGGTAGACGACCAGAAGATGAAGTCTCCGGCAGTCTTGCTCGGATGAGGATAATAACCGCTCTTGTAAGCGTCCATGTAGTACTTCAGATGGTTTTTGAAACCGGTACGGTGGAGGACAGGCATGAGCACGTTGCCGGCAACGCCGGAGCCATAGATGGCCAGGTCGATACCCTTCCACTCCAGGTTGATGCTCAGACCGTAGGTAAACTTCGGGGTGGTCTGGCCGATGTAAGTTAGGTCGCCGGAGTTGATGTTACCATCATTGTTGACATCCTTGATGATCGCATCACCGGGTTCGAACATGACCTTTGAAACAGGATTCCCGTTCTCATCCTTGCCGTTCCAGATGATCTGACGGTCGGCAACGCCTTCATACACATAACCGTTCATGTACCAGATCGGGTAGCCCACGTCGAACACGCTTTCCACCTGGTAGTTGGAAGAGGAGGCATCGGTGCGGCGCTGCGGTGTACTGCCTTCCGCGAGGGAGAGCACTTCGTTGTGCAGGGGGTTGAAGTTGCCGCTGATGCTGTAGTTGAGTTCGCCGATATGGTCTCTCCAGCTGAGCTCGAATTCCCAGCCACGGTTCAGCACGTTGCCGCCGTTTGTGGTGACGGATGTGAAACCGAGCTCGGCGGGGATGGAGACGCTGAAGAGCAGGTCTTTCGTCTGCTTGTTGAAGTAGTCGATGCCGAGGGTCAAGCGGTTGTTGAACAGACGGGCGTCCAAACCGAAGTCCAGCTGCTCGGAGGTCTCCCACTTGAGGTTCGGGTTGGGAAGCTTGCTGGGAGCGGAACCGAAGGTGGATCCGATTTCATCTATATGGTACTGATAGGAACTGCCGCCCTTGTTGATGGTGGCATTGTAGGGATAGTTGTTTAGCACGTTGATGTTACCGTTTCGGCCCCAGGAAACGCGAAGTTTCAGGAATGAGAGGAGGTCCCTGCTGATGTTTTCGCGAACGAAGCGCTCGTTGCTGATGGTCCAGCCGGCGGAGAAGGAGGGGAAGAAGCCCCAGCGGTTGGTCTTGGGAAGCTTGGAGGAGTCGAATGCGTCGGCACGGAAGTTGGCCTGCAGGCTGTAGCGGTTGTCGTAGTTCCAGATCAGACGGCCGAAATAAGCGAGGGAAGCGCTCCTGCCCGGTGCGTTGCTCACGGTTTTCGGAGCATCGTCGAGCAGATAGTTGATGTAGCGGAAGTTCTCCTCATAGGATTTGAGGATGTCCGTTCCGCTGGAGGAGACGGAGACGTTGTCGCTGTTGTTCTCGCGATAGGACATACCGGCCATGGCAGTGAGGTTGTGCTTGCCGAGCTGGATGTTGTAGTTTGCGAAGTTCTCCCACTGATAATAGAAGCTCGTGTTGGCTCCGGCGGAGATGGAATAGGTCTTCTGGGATCCGCGGTCGCCGATCCAGTACGGGGAGCTGTAGCTGTGGCTGTTGCTCTGGGCGATGCGGTAACCGAAGCGGGAGGTAATCGTGAGGCCCTTGATGGGCATCAGGTTGGCGAAGAAGGTGCCGTTGATGTTGAAGCCGCCGTTGGTGCTGTCCGTAGCGTCACGCTTGGCGAGGGCGCTGCCTTCCATGTCGGAGTATTTGGTATTGGCGTACCAGCCGTTCTCATCGCGGAAAAGGCGGTAGTTGATGTCGGAGGTGCCGGCCTCAAGGGCGTCATAGACGGTCTTGTAGGACAGGGACATCTGGTCAGGCGAGGTCCAATAGACCGGGGTCATCGGGTCCATGATGAGCATCTGCTCGAAAGAGGAACCGTAACCGCGCTGGGAGACGCTCTTGGTGCTCCACTTCTCTAAAGAAGTGTTGACACCGACCTGCAGCCACTTGAAGAGCATATAGTCGGCGTTGACCTGGGCGGTGAGGCGCTTATAGACATCCTTGTCTCCCTTGACGACACCGTTGTCATAGACATAGTTGATAGCGGTGAAGAAGTGTCCGTTGCGGTTGCCGCCGGAGAAGCTGATGCCATGCTGCTGGCTCCAGGTGGGCTCGATGTAGGCGGAGATCCAGTCCGTGTCGATGACACCGTTCGGATACATCGGATGCGAGAAGTCGAAGCTATTGAGCTGACCTTTGACCCAGTCCTCGCCCATCTTGTAGCCGAGATATTCAGTCAGTTCCTCACGGTTCATCACCGGGCGGCGGGTGAAGTTCTGCAGGGTGGCCTTGCCGTTGTAGGTCACCGTGGCCCTGCCTTCGGAGCCGTTCTTGGTGGTCACGAGCACGACGCCGTTACCGGCCTGCGCACCATAGATGGCGGCGGAGGCAGCATCCTTCAGGACTTCGATGGACTCGATCATGGAAGGATCCAGATATTGGATGCCATCCACCTGCAGACCGTCCACGATGTAGAGCGGGGAGAGGCCCGAGGTGGCGTTGGAGGAATAGCCACGGACGCGGATGGATGCGCCTTCGCCCGGAGCACCGTTGGTCAGGACGTGTACACCGGCGGCCTTGCCCTGCAAGGCGGCGGCGGCATCCGAAGTGGAGCGGTTCTTCAGGTCATCCTCGCGGACGGAAGTCACGGCGCCGGTGAGGTCGCTCTTCTTCTGTACACCGTAACCGATGACCACGGTCTCTTCAAGCATTTCGGTGTCCTCTTCGAGGACGATGTTGAAGTTGGTCTGGTTGCCGATGGCGAAGGTCTGGCCCTTGTAGCCGATGCTCTCGACGGAGATGTTGGCTCCGGCAGGGACGCTCAGCGTGAAGGCGCCGTTGAGATCGGTGGCTGCACCGATACGCGAATTGCCGACCACCGTGACGGCGGCGCCGATGACGGGATCACCGTTGGCATCGACGACCTTGCCACTGATGGTGCGGTTCTGTGCGAAAGCCGTGAAGCTTCCGAGCGAAGCGAGGAGTATCATCAGGATACTCGACACTTTCATCAGATTTTTAAGCATGTGCGTTTTGTTTAAGGATTAATTATAGGATTGGTGTTGAGTTTTCCGTGTCACGTCGCACAAAAATAGATGATTCACGCGCGAGAAGCATTCACTTTTCAATAAAAGTGTTTAAAAATCGAACAACCGCGTATTGAAAAAGAATAAATGAACCATTTTTGAAAAGAAATGGCACAAAATAAAAAGAGCCCCCGGGCAGGGGCTCTTTCCGTGAAAGAATTGGATACCATGTGCTACTCCCAACTTTAAAAAACGGCGTTGTGTGTCGCTCAGAGCTGGTTTTCTTTAAAAAAAACGTTCTTGTTTTGAAACTTTCCGAAAAAAGTTTCATCTTTGTGGTATGAAACTTTTCCTCATCGACGGCCACGCGCTCGTCTTCAAGATGTATTATGCCTTTCTGGGCCGCCCCATGGTCAATTCCCGGGGGGAGGATACGTCCATCCTGTTCGGATTCACGAAATACCTGCTCGAACTCATCGACCGGGAGCGTCCGACGCATATCGCCGTGAGCTTCGACCCGCCGGGCGGGACCTTCCGCAATCAGCTCTATCCCGCCTACAAGGCCAACCGCGGGGAGACGCCCGCGCTGGTGGTGGAGGCGCTGGAGCCGCTGACGCAGATCGTTGAGGCACTGGACATTCCGGTGCTGATGATGCCGGGATTCGAGGCGGACGACGTGATCGGTTCCGCCGCCAGGCGCTTTGAGGCGGAGGGCTTCGAGGTCTATATGGTCACGCCCGACAAGGACTACGGGCAGCTGGTCTCGCCGCAGATCCGCCAGGTCCGTCCGGGCAAGGGCGGCTCCGAATCCGAGATCCTCGGCGTGGCGGAGGTATGCGACAAATGGAAAATTTCTTCGCCCGCGCAGGTCATCGATATCCTGGCGATCTGCGGGGACGCGTCGGACAATGTGCCCGGCGTGCAGGGCGTGGGGCCCGTGGGCGCCGCCAAGCTGCTGGGCAAATATGGCACTGTAGAGGGGATCTACGGGCATCTGGACGAGCTGACGGCGCGTCAGCAGGAGCAGTTCCGCGCCGCGCAGGACCATATCGCCCTGTCCAAGCGGCTGGTCACCATCAAGACGGACATCCCGCTGGACGTGACGGCGGAGCAGCTGGTGTATGACACCGTGGCCACGCCGGCGCTCGACGCCCTGATGGACCGCTACGAGATGCCGTCGCTGAAACGGCTGATCAAAAAGGTCTCCGTCGCAGGAGCATCTCCAACCAGCGCCGCAATGACGGAAGCGGGAACTGCCGCCGGGAACCGTAGCCACCCTCGGCTCCGTAAGAGGGAGGGGCCCGACGCCGAAGGCGTTGGGAGGGGTCCGGCGCAGCCGGACGTTCCCGGCGGCAGTTGCCCGCTTCCGCTGCGAGCGCTGGATATTAAAGAGATAAGAGACAAGAAGATAGCCATCAACCTGCAGGGTGACAAACTATTCGTGGCCTGCTCCGCGGGCGTGGCCGAAGGGGCGCCGGAGGACTTCCGGGCGCTGCTCGAAGATGCGTCGGTCACCAAGGCGGGCGCAGACCTCAAGACGCAGATGAAGGCCCTGGCGGAGCGCGGCATCACCCTCGCCGGCCCCCTGGAAGACATCGAACTCATGCATTACCTGCTCGGCCCCGAACGCAGCCACAAGACCGACGTGCTGGCCCGTGCCTACCTGGGCGTCGAGCTGGAGACGGCGCCGCAGCCTGCCGGGGATTCGCTCTTCGACGCGCTCCCGGACGGCGAAGGCCCCGACCGTGTCCTGGAAACGGCCGCCCTGCTGCGCCTGTCGGACTGCCTGCGCCGCGAAATGGCCGGGACGGAGGGCATGGAACGCCTCTATGACGAGATCGAAGAACCGCTCATCGGCGTGCTCGCCCGGATGGAGCGGACCGGCGTCAAGGTGGACCTGGACTCGCTGCGCGACTTCGCCGACGGGCTGCGCCGCAAGATGGCGGAGCGCGAAGCGGAAGTCCGCCGCCTGGCGGATGATCCGTCACTCAACATCCTGTCGCCCAAGCAGGTAGGCGTGCTGCTCTTCGAGAAAATGCAGCTCGATCCCAAGGCCCGCAAGCCCAAGTCCGGCAACTGGCCCACCGACGAACAGACGCTCTCGCACCTGGCTGACCGCAGCCCCATCATCGACGCCATCCTGGACTACCGGGGGCTGCGCAAACTGCTTTCTACCTACATCGAGCCCTTCGCGGGCTACATTTCCCCGGAAGACGGGCGTGTGCACACGACCTTCAACCAGGCCCTGACCGCCACGGGACGCCTTTCTTCTTCGAACCCCAACCTGCAGAACATCCCCATCCGCACGGAAGAGGGCCGCGAGATCCGCAAGGCCTTCGTGGCCGGCGAGCCGGGCTGGTCGATGATGTCGGCCGATTACTCGCAGATCGAGCTGCGCCTGATGGCGCACCTGTGCGGCGACGCCCACCTGCTGGACGCCTTCCGCCACGGCGTCGATGTGCACGCCGCCACGGCGGCGAAGATTTTCCGCGTCCCCCTCGCCGAGGTGACGGCCGACCAGCGGCGCATTGCCAAAACGGCCAATTTCGGCATCATGTACGGGATCTCCTCCTTCGGACTGGCGGAACGGCTCCGCTGTCCGCGCTCCGAGGCGAAGCAGATCATCGACGACTATTTCGCCTCCTTCCCCTCCATCCGCGGCTTCATCGACGCCACCGTGGCGCAGGCACGCGAACGGGGGTATGTGGAGACCCTCTTCGGCCGCCGCCGCTACATTGCCGACATCAGCGCCGGCAATGCCGCCCTCCGCGCCCTGGCGGAGCGCAACGCCGTCAACGCCCCCATCCAGGGCACGGCGGCGGATATCATCAAGCTGGCGATGATCGCCGTGGACCGGCGCCTGCGCGAAGGCGCTTTCCGCTCCCGGATGGTCCTCCAGATCCACGACGAACTGCTGCTCGAAGTCCCGCAGGAAGAGATCGCGCCCGTGCGCGAACTGCTGGTCCGCGAGATGGAAAACGTCATCACCCTGTCCGTACCCCTGACCGTAGAATGCCATGATGGAAAAACCTGGCTCGAAGCCCATTGACGAACTGGTCCGCCGGGCGATCATCGGCGACGGCACCGCCTTCACCGAACTCTGGGACACCCATATCGACGGCCTGCGCGCCTACCTGAAAGGTGCGATGAAGTACCTGGACGACTTCTACATCGACGACATCTGCTCGCGCAGCTTCGAGAAGGCATTCCGGCAGATCCGCTCGTTCGACCCCGCCAAGAGCCGTTTCTCGACCTGGCTCCGGACGATCGCGCACAATACTGCGCTCGACACGATCGACGCCGAATCCCGCGCGCAGAGCCGGCTGGTCTCGCTGGACAAGGAGGGCGGCCACAGCGGCGCCATCCTCGACGTGATCGGCGACGAAGCGGCCACGCCGCTCGAGCAGATCGTCGAAGAAGAAGACGCCGAAAAGCTGGAAGGCTACATCGGCGGCCTGCCGGAACTGTACCGCACCATTGCGCGGATGCGCCTGGTCGACGGCCTGCAGTACAAGGAGATCGCCGAAGAACTGGGCATGGAACTGAACACCGTCCGCACCCGCATCCGCCGCGCCAAAGCCATCATCGAATCGATGAAGACCGAGGAGGGGTGACAAAAGCATTAAAAATCGTATTTTTTCGTACGGGCCGCACGAATATTTCCGTTTTATACGATTTTTTGCCTTATCCTTGAGGCCGTTATGACGATCAAGGAACTCCGCGCGGATGAGAGGCCGCGCGAAAAGATGCTCGCCCGCGGAGCGGGGAGCCTGAGCGACGGCGAACTGCTCGCCGTCCTGTTGCGCAGCGGCAACCGGGAATGCAGCGCCCTGGACCTGGCCCGACAGCTGCTGGATCTCGCCGACGGCCGGCTGAGCGCGCTGTTCAACCTTCCGCCCGACCGGATGCTGGCCCTGGGCGGCATCGGACCGGGCAAGGCGGCCAGCGTCCTGGCCGCTTTCGAATTGGGGCGCCGCTTTCTCCAGGAAGCCTCCTCCGTGGTCAAGAGCCCGGTCCTCACGGCGCGCCGCGTCCACGAACTGATGCTGCCCCGGCTCAAGGGTTTGCAGCACGAGGAGTGCTGGGTGCTCTTTCTCAACGACCATCAGTATCTCGTGGGCAAGGTCCGGGTCACCTCGGGCGGGGGCAACTCCACGACCATCGACATCCGGCAGATCATCCGCATGGCCCTGGACAAGGCGGCGAGCGCGCTGATCCTGGTCCACAACCATCCCAGCGGCAATCCGACGCCGGGACCGGCCGACATCCGCCAGACGGAGGCGCTGCGCAAGGGGGTCTCCGCCGTCGGCCTGACCCTGCTGGACCACGTCGTGGTCGCCGACGACTGCTGCTTCTCCTTCTCCGACGACAGGATGTACCGGATTCCTTGAAAACGTTTTGGTTTTTTGTAGGAATATTCCTACATTTGAGCGTTTGTTGACCAGTCATGGTTGTTACTGCACGGGGAGACAGGCCAATGGCCATCCGCTATGGTACAGTCCGAATATTGAAAGAAGCAGGAATCTGATAAACATTCTTGGGATGAAGACAATAAAGATATTCATCGAAAAAGCCGAGTGGGGCTTCTCCGCCTATATGGAGGATAACGATCTGGACTATGGCTGCATCGGGGAGGGGCGGACCGTGGAGGAAACCATAGATGATTTCAATAAGAGTTATGCAGGTATGCGGGCTTTCTTCGCAAGCATTGGCAAGCCGTTCGAAGAGATTCAGTACGAGTTCTATTATGACACGGCGAGCTTCCTTGAAGAGTACAGCAAGGCCTTCAGTCTGGCGGGACTGGAGCGGATCACGGGCGTCAGCCAGGCCCAGTTGGGCCATTTCCTCCACGGCCGGCGAAAGCCGTCACCCAAAACCGTTGCCAAAATCCAGGAGGGAGTCGCACGCTTCGCGCACGAATTGACTGCCGTCCGTTTTGCTTGAGTACCCCGAAGATTTGCTATCTTTGCACGTATGCACACCCATGACGACACCCCCGAGGCCCTGATGCAGGAGCACGGCATCAAGCCGACCGCCAACCGCATCCTGATCCTGAAGGCCTTGCTCCAGGCGGGTCGGCCGCTCTCCATGACGGAGATCGAGACGGCCCTGGAGTCCGTGGATAAATCCATCATTTCCAGGACCTTGACTCTTTTCCGGGAGCACCGCCTCCTGCATGCGCTCGCGGATGGAGGCGACAGCTCCCGCTATGAGGTCTGCCACTGCGGAGAAGCGGAAGAAGACAGCGACCGGCACGTCCACTTCCACTGCGACGTGTGCGGACGGACCTTCTGTTTCGAGCAGCTGCCCATACCGGCGGTGGACTACCCGTCCGGTTTCGCGGTCGAGAACGTAGAATATATGGCGCACGGAGTCTGCCCGGAATGCCGCAGCCGGCACTACGCGAGTTCGCCCAGCAACGTGGCCTGAGAGCAATCCTTTATTTTCACATCCACGAAATCGCCCGCGCGGTGCACCGTGTCGGGCCAGACGCACATCTTGTTCTGGCTGTTGCGTCCGCAAAGCTCGGCGGGATTGCGCTTGGACGGCCCTTCGACCAGCACGCGGAAGGTCTTGCCGACATCGCGCCGGTTGCTCTCCAGGGAGAGGCGGTTCTGCAGCGCGATGATTTCCTCGAGGCGGCGGGTCTTGACCTGGGGCGGCACGTCGTCGGGATACTTCTTCGCGGCAAGCGTGCCCGGCCGCTCGGAATACTGGAACATGAAGGCGGCGTCGAAGCCCACCTCTTCAAACAGCGTGAGCGTGTCGCGGTGGTCGTCCTCCGTCTCGGAGCAGAACCCGGCGATCACGTCGGTGGAGATGGCGCAGTCGGGCATCAGGGCGCGGATTTTCGCCACGCGGTCCAGATACTGCTCCCGCGTATAGCGCCGGCGCATCTTCTCCAGCATCCGGTCGGAGCCGGACTGCACGGGGAGGTGGATGTGGCGGCAGATGTTGCCGTGGGCGGCCATGGTCTCCAGGACGGCGTCGGAAATGTCCTGCGGGTTGGAGGTGGAGAAACGGATGCGCAGCGCCGGCACGCTTTCGGCCACCATCGCGAGCAGGCGGGCGAAGTCGTATTCGCCGAAACGGTAGGAATCGACGTTCTGCCCCAGCAGGGTGATCTCCCGGTAGCCCTGCTGCGCGCAAGCGCAGGCCTCGTGCACGATGGTGCGGGGGTCCCGGCTGCGTTCCGCACCGCGGGTGTAGGGGACGACGCAGTAGGAGCAGACATTGTTGCAGCCGCGCATGATGGAGATGAAGGCGGAGACGCCGTTCTTGTCCACGCGCACCGGGGCGATGTCGCCGTAGGTCTCTTCGCGGGAGAGGAGGACGTCGATCTGCGGGTGCCCCTGGGAAGCGGCGGCGAGCAGGCGCGGCAGGCTCCGGTAGGCGTCCGGCCCGGCTACGATATCGACCTTGCCCGACTCCAGCAGGGTGTCTTTCAGGCGTTCCGCCATGCAGCCGAGGATGCCCACGACCACCTCCGGACGCGCCTTGCGATAGACGTTGAACTGCTCGATGCGGCCGCGGATGCGCTGCTCGGCATTGTCCCGCACGGAGCAGGTGTTGGCCATGATCACGTCGGCCTCGCCGATCTCTTCCGTCCGGGCGTAACCCTCCCGGCCGAGGATGGAAAAGACCACCTCGGTGTCCGCCACGTTCATCTGGCAGCCGTATGTCTCGATATATACCTTTTTCATAACGCTGCGCAAAGATAGAGATTTTTCTTATCTTTGTAGGTTATTACTACACAAGAATCACATGAAGAAAGTCCGGTTCCTCCTGCTCCTGTGCCTGTCTCTGCTGCTCGCCGGCTGCAAAGACAAGGGATTCCAGGATATTGCCGTCACCTCGGTGCGGCTGGTGTCCATCATCCCGGAAGGGCTGACGGGCGTGTCGGCCGAACTGGAGGTGGGCATCCACAACCCGACGCTCGCCTTCCGGGTCGAAGACCTGACGGGCGCGGCCAAATTCCAGGGCCAGGAGGCGCTGCTGCTCTCCGCCGAGCCGCTTGACGTCGCCGCCCGCTGCGACTCGCTCTACCTGATCCCGCTCCGGGGGCGGGTCAACGGGGAATTCAACCCCCTGCGCCTGCTCCGCCTGCTGGGCGGCGATGCCGGTTTCGACGACATTACCTTCGACATCCGCGGCCGGGCGGCCCTGCGCAGCGGCCTTGGCAAGAATATTGAAAAGTTGGATATCCCGCTGAGCGATTTGCTCGGCGGCACGCACGATACAAACCATGAACAGATTCCTCAATAGAATCCTGCCGGTGCTGGCGCTGCTGCTCTTCACCGTCCCCGTGCTCCGGGCCCAGAACCTCGAAGAAGAGGGCGATCCGTCCGAGATCGAGCACGCCGGCGAGGAGGTGCAGATCGACTCGACCCTGATGGGGCGCGACATCTTCTCCGCCCTGCCCGAGCAGGTGGTCATCCGCCAGTCCCCGGCCGTACGCGCGGCCCTGAACCGCCAGGTGGCCGCCAACGCGGCCCGGAACTACAGCGGTTTCCGCATCCGCCTCTACTTCGCCAGCAGCCGTACGGCGCGCGAAGAGTCGGCCGCGGTGATCCGCCGTTTCAATGAAATGTACCCCCATGTCCAGGCATACAGGACCTTCGCCTCGCCCAACTTCAAGGTGACGGCGGGCAATTTCCGCACGCGCCTGGACGCCGAAGCGCTGCTGCGGCAGATCAAGGGGGATTTCCCGGACGCGTTCATCGTCCGGGAGCGTTTCAAGTATCCCACCATCGGCCGCGTGAAAGGCCGCGCGGACCTGCAACCGCTTGAACCGTAAGCTGTCATGATCAAGCAGGGACTCGAACTCAAGCAGCAGCAGAAACTCTCTCCGCTGCAGATCCAGACGATCAAGCTGATCGAACTCCCCATCCAGGAGCTCGAGCAGCGGATCCGTACGGAGCTGGAGGAGAATCCCGTGCTGGACGACACCCCCGATCCGGACCAGGGCGAAGACGTCAAGGACGTGTCGCTGGACGAACTCACGGACGAGGGCGACATCCCCGCCTACAAGACCCGGGTCAACAACTGGGGCAAGGACCCCCGGCCGGAGTACAACACCTTCTCGGTGCGGCAGAGCTTCACCCAGAGCCTGATGGACCAGCTGGGCTACCGCAGTCTCACGCCGGAGCAGTACAACGTGGCCGCGTTCATCATCGGCTCGCTGGACGAGGACGGGTACCTGCGCCGCGACGTGGAGTCCCTGGTCGATGACATGGCCTTCCGGGCCGGGATCACCACCACGGCGGAAGAGGTGCTGGAGATGCTCAAGGTGGTCCAGGAGTTCGATCCGCCCGGCGTCGGAGCCCGCGACCTGCGCGAATGCCTGCTCCTGCAGCTGCGCGCGGACCGGCAGACCCCCGATACGCTCAATGCCGAACGGATCCTGGACGAGTATTTCCAGGAGTTCTCCAACAAGCATTTCCAGAAGATCATGACCCGGCTGGGGCTGTCGGAGTCCGAACTCAAGCGGGCGATGGCGCGCATCGTCAAGCTCAATCCCGCCCCGGGCGGCGAGGTGGACTACACCTACACCGACCAGGCGCAGCAGATCGTGCCGGACTTCGTGCTGGAAGAGCACGACGGCGTCCTGTCGTTCTCGATGCCCCGCTTCAGCGTGCCGGAACTGCGCGTCAACAAGAAATACGCGGACCTGCTGATCGAGGCGAAAGGCTCCTCGGAGCGGGCCCAGAAGGAGGCGGCGACCTTCGTCCGCCAGAAACTGGACTCCGCCAAGTGGTTCGTGGAGGCGCTCAAGCAGCGCCAGAACACGCTCAACAAGACGATGTCCGCCATCCTCGAGTACCAGCACGACTATTTCGTGTCGGGCGACGAGGCGGATCTCAAGCCCATGGTTCTCAAGGATATAGCCGAGAAGACGGGCTTCGACATCTCCACGATTTCGCGCGTGGTCAACAGCAAATACATCGAGACCCACTTCGGCATCTTCCCCCTGAAGTATTTCTTCTCCGAAGGAATGGAAAACAAGGAGGGCGAGGAGGTGTCCACCCGCGAGCTGAAAAAGGCCCTGCAGGAGTGCGTTGATGCCGAAAACAAGAAGAAACCGCTCACCGACGAGCAGCTCGTGGAAGAGATGGAGAAGCGCGGCTACAAGGTCGCGCGGCGTACCATTGCCAAATACCGCGGCCAGCTCGGCATCCCGCTGGCCCGCTGGCGCAAGGAGTTGTAGGCATGAAAGGGACCAGGGGCAACGGCATACCGGACATCATCCAGTTCAAGCGCCTGCTGCGCGACCACGGGCTCAAGGCCACGCCGCAGCGGACGGCCGTGCACGAGGCGATGTCCGACCTGGTGCACGCCGGCGCCGACGACGTGGCGGCATGGATCGCGGAGCGGGGGAGCGTGCGGATTTCGCCGGCGTCGGTCTATAATATCCTGACGCTTTTCGCGGAGCTGGGCCTTTACGGCCGCCGTTCCGGGCGGAGCGGCAAGATGGTGTTCGACGCCCGCACGGGACCGCACATGCACCTGTACGACACGCAGAGCGAGTCCTGGCGCGACCTGGAAGACGAGGCGCTGATGGAGTGGATGGAGGCGCATTTCAAGGGTCGCCGTTTCCGCGGCTACCGGATCGACGGCTTCGAGGTGCAGTTGCTCTGCCATCCGACCCGCCGCGGTCCCGGGCGCAAAGCATAAATTATTGTATATTTGCAGAAAAATGAATATGGAACATATCAATTGTCTGATCATCGGCGGCGGCCCTGCGGGCTATACCGCCGCGATATATGCCTCCCGGGCGGCGCTGGCCCCGGTCCTGTACGAGGGCAACGAGCCCGGCGGACAGCTCACCACGACGACGGTCGTGGAGAATTTCCCCGGATTCCCGAAAGGCGTCGATGCCAACCAGCTGATGTCCGACATGCGCACGCAGGCGGTGAACCTGGGCGCCGACATCCGGCGCGGCGTGGTCACGGCCGTCGATCTGGGCGTGCGCCCCTTCCGCCTGACGGTCGACGGGGAGAAAGAGTTGGAGGCGGATGCGCTGATCATCGCCACGGGCGCCACGGCCAAGTACCTGGGCCTCCCTTCCGAGGAGAAATTCCGGGGGCTGGGCGTGTCGGCCTGCGCGACCTGCGACGGCTTCTTCTACCGCAAGAAGGACGTGGCGGTCGTGGGCGGCGGCGATACCGCCTGCGAAGAGGCGACCTACCTGGCCGGCCTGTGCCGCAAGGTCTATATGATCGTGCGCCGCGACGTGCTGCGCGCCTCCGTGGCGATGCAGGAGCGCGTCAAGAATACCCCCAACATCGAGATCCTGTGGAACTGCAACACGCAGGAAGTGCTCGGCGACACGTCCGGCGTGACGGGCGCGCGCCTGCTGCGCAAGGATGGCGAGGTTTTTGATATAAAAGTGGACGGCTTCTTCCTGGCCATCGGTCACCACCCGGCCTCCGAGCTCTTCGCTCCCTGGCTGGACACCGATGCGAACGGATACATCGTCACGAAGGACGGCAGCAGCCGGACCAATGTCGAGGGCGTATTCGCGGCCGGGGATGTGCAGGATCCGGTCTATCGCCAGGCGGTCAATGCCGCCGCGTCGGGCTGCCGGGCCGCGCTGGACGCCGAAAAATATTTGAAACGATGAAGAAATCCACGCTTATTTCCGCCCTGGGCGTGCTGCTGCTGTTCGCGGGCCTGTCCGCCTGCAAGTCGCAGTACGACATGATGCTTGAGAGCAACGACGTCGATGCCAAGTACAAGGCGGCATTCGACTATTTCAACAGCGGCAAGTACAACCGTTCCGCCGCGCTCTTCGAGTCGCTCGCGCTGCTGACCAACGGCACGGAGCGCTACGACACCGTGATGTACTATTGGGGGCTGAGCAACTACTCCTACAAGGACTACTACACGGCGGAGACCAATTTCCAGCAGTACCTGAACTATTTCCCGCAGGGCGATTTCGCCGAAATGGCGGAATTCCTGCGCATCGACTGCCTCTACCGGGCCACGCTCCGCTACGAGCTGGACCAGACGGCGACCTACACGGCCATCACGGCCATCGGCGAATACCTGACCGCGCATCCCGAAGGGGCCAATGCTGACATCTGCCGCCACCGGATGGAGGAACTCGGGGAGCGGCTGGACCGCAAGGCCTATGAGAACGCCAAGATCTACTACCGGATGGAGGACTACCTGGCTGCGCGCGTGGCGCTGCGCAACGTCCTCAAGGACGATGCAGACAACGTCTTCCGCGAGGAGATTCTCTATTATACGGCGATGGCGTCCTACAAGTACGCCGACATGAGCGTGCCGGCCAAGAAGAAAGAGCGCTTCCTGGTCTTCCAGGACGATTATCTCAACTTCATCGGCGAATACCCGGAATCTTCGCACCGCAAGGAGCTGGACGGGCTTTACAACCGGGTGAAAGAAAAAAATTGAAACTTTCCGGCGCACGGGCGCCGTACTAGGGGTATGGAAAAGAAAATACCGACCAATACCATCACGCGGGACATCAAGGATCTCGCCGCCCCCACGGGCAACATCTATGAGACTGTCGTCATCCTCGCCAAGCGCGCCAACCAGATCGCCCTGGCAGAGAAGAAGGAACTGGCCAAGAAGCTGGAGGATTTCCGCGGCGAGCGGGACACCATGGACGAAGTCTTCGAGAACAAGGAGCAGATTGAAATCTCCAAGTACTATGAGCGCCAGCCGAAGCCGGACCTCGTAGCCATTTCCGAATTCGAGGACGGCGAGCTCTATTACCGGGTAGCCCAGGAAGACGGTGCTGCATAGCCTCCATATCAGGAACTACATATTGATAGACGCTCTGGATATCGAATTTCCGGAGGGTCTTGTCATCATTACGGGCCAGACGGGCGCCGGCAAGTCCATCCTGCTGGGTGCCCTGTCCCTGCTGGCGGGAGCCAGGGCTGACGCGTCCCTGCTCACCGAAGGGGCGGATTCCTGTGTGGTCGAAGCCGGCTTCACCGGCCGGGACGAAGCCCTGGATGCGCTGCTCTCCGGAGCGGATGTCGAACAGGACGGCGACCGGCTGCTGATCCGGCGCGTGGTGTCCCGGTCCGGGCGTTCGCGTTGTTTCATCAACGACTGCCCCGTGCCGGTGGGCCTGCTGCAGGAAGTGGCGGCCCGCCTGGTGGACATCCATTCGCAGCACAAGAGCCTGCTGCTCACAGACGCCCGTTTCCAGCTTTCCGTGCTGGACCATTTCGCCGGCAACGGCACCCTGCTGGAAGAGTGCCGGCAGGCCTGGCGCACCCTGCAGGAGCTGCGCGGGCAGCTGGCCGCCGAGCGGGAACGGCAGGCGCGCATGCAGGCGGACCGGGACTACAATGAGGCGCAGTGGCGCCAGCTGGACGAAGCGAAACTGGTCCCCGGGGAACTCGAGTCGCTGGAAGAAGAGCAGCGGAGTCTCGCCAATGCCGAACAGATCAAGGAGGCCCTGGGCCGTGTGCTGGCCCTGATGCAGCCGGAAGGGGAGACCCCCGGCATGGTGGCCGCCCTCAAGGAATCCGCCCGGCAGCTGGAGCACATCGTGCGCTTCCTGCCCGCGGCGGCGGACCTGCAGACGCGGCTGGAGTCGGCCCGGCTCGAGCTGGACGACATCGGCGCGGAACTCTCCGCGCTGGACGAGCGGGTGGATCTCTCGCCCGCGCGCCTGGAGCAGGTGGAAGAGCGGATGTCCCGCCTGTATTCCCTGCTGAAGAAACACGACTGCACGACGGTCGAAGAACTGATCGCCGTGCGCGAACGCTACAATGAATCCCTTTTCGACGCTTCGGCCGTCCAGGACCGTATCCGGGAGCTGGAGCAGGCCGAGGAGCAGGCCGGCGGCCGCTACCGCGCCGTGTGCGCACGGCTGACGGAAGCGCGCTGCGGGGCGGCGCCGCGTTTCGCCGCGGCCATCACGGAGTCGCTCCGTTTCCTGGAGCTGGACCGCGCCGTGTTCGACGTGGCGGTCAGTGCGGCACCGGAAAGCGCCACGGGCACCGACCGCGTGTCCTACCTGTTCTCCGCGACGGGTCGCGCCCCGGAGGATGTCGCCAAGTGTGCATCGGGCGGCGAACTGTCCCGTATCATGCTTTCGCTCAAGGCGATGATGGCCAAGTTCGTGGGGATGCCCACCCTGATCTTCGACGAGATCGACACGGGCGTGAGCGGAAGCGTGGCCGACAAGATGGGCCGGATGATCTGTGAGATGGGCCGCGACATGCAGGTCTTCTCCATCACGCACCTGCCGCAGGTGGCCGCCAAGGGCGACGCCCACTATGTGGTCTCCAAATCCGTGACCGCCGAGGGCCGGACCGTTTCCACGATCCGCGAGGTGAAGGGAGAGGACCGCACGATGGAGATTGCGCGGCTGCTCTCCGGCGAGACCATCACGCCGGCAGCCGTCGCCAATGCCGAGGCGCTCCTGGCGGAGCGCTAGGACCCTTTTTTGATTTATTCTTTCGTCGTCGTCAGGTCGGGATGGTAGATGACCCGGCGGACGGCCTGGTTGACGCGGGCGGGCTCTTCGCGGAAGCGGAAGTCCGCCTGCAGGCCTTTCTCTCCGTATTCGGAGAGTTTCCGGTGCCACTGGCGGCCGTATTTGGCGCACATCGTGACGAAATAGTGCATGGTGTCGTAGCCCTGGAAGGAGAAGGACCCCGGCTCCGTCTGGAACAGGGCGCGGTAGGCCAGGATGAATCGCTGCACCGCAGGATCTTCGTAATCAATGAAATACGACACGGCCAGGTGGGCTTCCGCGTTGTGCAGGTCGTTCTGCGACACGCCGTTCGTCCGCACGCGGGAGGTGCCGTAGAGGATGACGTCGTTGTTGCGGGCGCCCTCGATGCTGAGACTCCGGACGGCGGTGGTGACGAAATTGTCCCGGTCGGAGGCGACGGCCACGCGGGCTTTCCGGCCTTTCTCGAAGGGGATCTCGGCCGTGGACAGGACGCTCCGGTAGCGTACGCCGCGCTCCTGGAGCTGGGCCATGAAATAGGCGCTCTGCTCACCCTGGATCACGGAGGCGGTGTCGCGGACGACATACAGGGACTCGCCCACGGGCAGTTCTTCGCGGATCCAGCGGATCAGCTCGTCGGTCTGGGCGGTCCAGGTGGGCGGCGCCTGCACGACAGAGCCCTCTGCGGCCAGCGCGGCGGCCTTGGGCTCCAGCGGGGAGACGAGCACCTTGCCGCTGCACAGGGGAGCGGTGGCGGCGATCTCCTCATAGGAGACCGGGCCGATGATGACGTCGTTCTCGTCCAGCAGGGACTGCGGGACCGGCGTCTTGCTGTCGGCCGTGTCATAGACCTGCAGGTCGGCGCGCAGGCCGTCCGCACCCAGGTCGCGCAGCGCCAGCAGGGCGCCGCTGTAGAAGTCCAGGAAGTTGTCGCTGGGTTTCTGGGCCGAGGCCTGCAGCGGCAGGGCCAGCCCGATATGGATCACGTCGGGGATGTCCAGCACGAACACGTTGGGATCGTTGTCCGGCCACCAGTCCGCGTGGATGACGGTGTCGGCGGTAGCCACGCTGTCCGGACGGGCCGGAAGCCCCTGCATCCGGACGCTGTCCGGGCGCTGCCTTTGCGTAGTGTCCGTCACGGGCGGCTTTTCGGCCGGCTTTTTCTTGCCCGGGAACAGATACCACTGGGCGCAGGCGTTGAGGGACAGGGTGCAGACGAACAGGAGGAGGATGCTGGCTTTCTTCATGATTCTTCTAATTGGATGCTGTCGGCAAATGCGGTCAGGTCCCGGGCGAAACGGCTCCAGGACAGGCGCTCTTTCTCGGCGAGAATGCCCTTGTGCAGGCGTTCCTGCAGGGCGGGGTCGTCGAAGTAGCGCGTGATGGCGGCGGCGATGCAGGCCGGTGTGCCCTGCTCGCAGACGATGCCGGTGTCGCGGTCGCCCACGGTCTCGCGGAGGCCGCCCACGTCCGTGACCACCATCGGCACTTCGAAGTGGTTGGAGACGGAGCTGATGCCGCTCTGGGTGGCGCTCCGGTAGGGGAGGACGGTCAGGTCCGCCGCGCTGAAATAGTTCTTGACCTGATCGTCGCGGATGTAGTCCGGGAAGACGTGGACGCTCCCGGGATCCCGGCCGGCGTCGATCAGCTGCCGGTATTTGTCAAAGGAGCCGTAGGGCTCTCCGGCGATGACCAGCTGATACCGGCTGTCCAGCAGGTCGAACGCCTGCAGGAGGATGTCCAGCCCTTTGTATTCGCGGATCAGGCCGAAGAACAGGAGGGTGCGGCGGCCTGCGGGCAGGCCGAGGATGCGCTCCGCCTCGGCGCGGGGGAGTTTCGTCCCGAAATGGGTGTAGATGGGGTGGGGCAGGACGGCGTGCGGGATGCCGGGCCGCAGGGCCTTGAGGTCGCCTCCGACTTCTTCGCAGAGCGTCACCGCCCCGTCCAGCGTCCGGAGGAAAAGGCGCGTGAGCGGCGTGTCGAACCAGTGCCGCTCGTGCGGGATGACATTGTCCAG
>CAMHIP010000026.1 GCA_946185205.1 uncultured Bacteroidales bacterium
CGGCCGGCATCGGCGAGAACAACCCGCGCCTGCGCCGCCACATCTGCGAGAACCTCTCCTACATGGGCGTGAAGATGGACATCGAGGCCAATGACGCCGCCCGCAGCAGCGAGACCATCATCTCCGCTCCGGATTCGACCGTCAAGGTGGCCCTCATCCCGACCAACGAAGAGCTGGTGATCGCCCGCGACACGATGCACATTGTCTCCGAACTCGAAAACTAATCCCGCAATATGTCCCTCATTGACCAGATTGTTGCGCGTGCCAAGTCCAACCGGCAGCGCATCGTGCTCCCGGAATCCTTCGAGGAGCGCACCATCACGGCAGCCGACCGCGCCATCGCCGACGGTCTCGCTGACATCATCCTGATCGGCAACCGCGAGAAAGTCCTCGCCTATGCCGAAGAACTCGGCCTCAAGCACATCGCCGGAGCGACCATTATCGATCCCGAGACCAGCGAAAAGACCGAAGAGTACGCCCAGCTCCTCTTCCAGCTCCGCCAGAAGAAGGGCATGACGATCGAGGTGGCCCGCAAGACGGTCCTCGATCCGCTCTATTTCGGTTGCCTCATCATCAAGAGCGGCGACGCCGACGGCCAGATCAGCGGCGCCCTTTCCACGACCGGCGAGACCCTCCGCCCGGCCCTGCAGATCATCAAGTGCGCCCCCGGCATCACCTGCGTCAGCGGCGCGATGCTGATGATCACGCAGACGCCGCAGTACGGCGAGAACGGTGTGCTGGTGATCGGCGACGTGGCCGTGACGCCGGCCCCGGACGCCCAGCAGCTGGCCCAGATCGCCGTCTGCACGGCCCAGACCGCCAAGAGCGTGGCCGGTTTCGCCGATCCGCGCGTGGCGATGCTGTCCTTCTCCACGAAGGGCTCCGCCAAGCACGAAGTCGTCGACAAGGTCGTCGAAGCCACCGCCCTGGCCAAGGAGCTGGATCCCGCGCTCAAGATCGACGGTGAACTGCAGGCCGACGCCGCCCTGGTCCCGTCCGTGGGCAAGAAGAAGGCACCCGGCTCCGAGATCGCCGGCCATGCCAACGTCCTCGTGTTCCCGAACCTGGAAGTCGGCAACATCGCCTACAAGCTGATCCAGCGCCTGGGCAACGCCGACGCCATCGGCCCCATCCTGCAGGGTATCGCCCGTCCGGTCAACGACCTGAGCCGCGGCTGCTCCGTGGATGACGTCTATAAGATGATCGCCATCACCGCCTGCCAGGCGATGGATGCAAAATAGTTGCTTCTGCCGATGGAGAAATTCAGGATTACCGGTATCCAGCAGGTAGGTGTGGGGACGGAGGATTTCCGCAGGACCTGGGACTGGTACATCCGGCATCTGGGTGCAGATGTCAAGATCTTGGAAGATGATACCGTGGCCGAGCGGATGCTGCCCTACACGGGCGGCCGCCCGCAGAAGCGCCACGCCTGCATCGCCATCAACCTGCAGGGCGGTTCCGGCTATGAAATCTGGCAGTTCTCGGAGCGCAGGCCCGAGCCCTGTCCCATCACGGTGATGCCCGGCGACCTGGGCGTCCTAGCCGCGAAGGTCAAGTGCCGGAATGCCGGGGCCTTCCACCGTGAATTCTCCGCAGACTGGAAAGATTGCGGTCCTGTCGGGACACTCCCCGACGGGACCCCGTCTTTCTGGGCCCGGGACCTCTACGGCAACTGGCTGCAGATCGTGGAGCGGCCGGATGTCTTTATCGACGAAGGCCGCCAGAGCGGCGGCGTCATCGGTGCGGTCATCGGCGTCTCGGACATGGAGCGGTCCCTCCGTTTCTATGGCCGGGTCCTGGGCTATGACAAGATCCTGAGCGACACCGAAGGCGCATACGACCCGACGGGCTTCCTGCCCGGTGCCGGTCGCCGCTGCCGTCGCGTGATCCTGGGGCACGGACCCCGCCGGGGGGCCTTCAGCGACCTGTTCGGCGCGTCCACGCTCGAGCTGGTGCAGGCCCTGGACGATCAGCCCCGCAAGGTGTTTGAAGGCCGTTTCTGGGGCGATCCGGGCTTTATCCAGGTCTGTTTCGACGTGGTCGGCATGTCCGCTTTCAAGGAATTCTGCGCCGCCCAGGGCCATCCGTTCACCGTAGACAGCTGCCCGGACGGGGAAGTGTTCGACATGGGCGAGGCCTCCGGCCGTTTCTCGTATATCGAAGATCCCGACGGGACGCTCCTCGAATTCGTGGAGACCTACAAGATTCCCGTGGTCGGCAAGCTGGGCTGGTCCATCGACATGACGAAGCGCGATCCGCAGAAACCGCTGTCCAGATTCCTTTTCAGAATGATGGGCCTCGTTTCGCGCCAGAAAGCCTCCCGCTGACATGCAGACCGTTTGGATTACCGGAGCCTCCTCCGGCATCGGCGAGGCCTGTGCCCGCCGCTATGCCGCCGAGGGGGCTCGGCTTGTCCTGACCTCCTCCAGCGCCGCCCGGCTGGAACCGGTGGCGCAGGCCTGCCGGGCCGCCGGTGCCGCCGGCGTCGTGGTCCTGCCCTATGATCTGTCCCGTCCGGAAGGCATTCCGGAACTGGTCCGTGCCGCCTGGGCGGCTTTCGACGGGCTGGATGTCATGTATTGCAATGCGGGCATCAGCCAGCGGACGACGGTGGAGGACACCTCCCCGGAAATGCTCCGCAAGATCATGGAAATCAATTATTTCTCGCCTGTCGCCATGGCGCAGGCCGTCCTGCCGCTCATGCTGGAGCGGGGCGGCGGGCACATCGCCGTCACCACGTCTATCGCCGGGCGTTTCGGCTTCCCGCTCCGCAGCGCGTACAGTTCTTCGAAGTTCGCGCTGTACGGCTTTTTCGAGACCTTGCAGGCCGAGTATTACGACCGGGGCATCCGCGTCACGCTGGTCTGTCCCGGGCGCGTGCGGACGAACATCTCCCTGTATGCCCTGGACAAGGGCGGCAAGCCGCACGGGCAGATGGATCCCGGACAGGCCGGGGGGATCTCCCCGGAACGGGCGGCCCGCCGGATCGTGAAAGCGATCCGCCGGGGGCGCCGCGAAGTGCTGGTCGGCGCCGGCGAACTCGTGATGGTCTGGATCAAGCGTTTCTTCCCGGGGCTCTGCGCCCGGCTTGCCCGCCGGATCCGGCCGCAATAACGGGCCAAAACTGAAAGAAAGAGGAAGAATAGCGAAAGCGTTTCCTGACAGGAAGTTGTATTTTTGTAAAAACACAATTCCCGCCATGATGAAACGCTTTCTGCTTTTCGCTTCGCTCTGCCTGGCCGCCTTGGCAGCCGGCGCACAGAACCCTTATCTCCCCCTGTGGGAGCATCTCCCCGACGGAGAGCCCCGCGTGTTTGAAGATCCGGACCATCCCGGCAAGTACCGCGCCTACATCATCGGATCGCACGATATCACCTATACCGCCTACTGCGGCAGCGATATCCGCATGTGGTCCGCCCCCGTGGAGGACCTGACGCAGTGGCGCGACGAAGGCCCCATCTTCACCTGGTTCGTGGACGGACAGTGGGACACGATGTACGCACCCGATCTCGTGGAGGTGCAGGACAAGGCCACCGGCAAGAAAACCTACTATCTGTATCCGCACTCCCGCGGGCGCGGACGCGTGGCGATGGTGTGCAAGGGCGACCGTCCCGACGGCCCTTTCTTCCCGGTCAACGCCACGCCGGACGGACGCGGCTGCCTGCCTGGCTCGATCATTGATTTCGACCCGTCCGTTTTCGTCGAATACGTGACCGACAAGAAGGGTCCCGACTTTGCCAGGGGCTACCGCGCCTACGCGTTCTACGGCTTCCAGCATTCCACGGCCATCGAACTGGACCCGGATACGATGTACTCCCTGCGCCCCGGGACGCAGGTCCACGACTACTTTATCCCCGCGAGTTCCCGCTACGGCGTGGTGCGCGATCCGGAAGGCACACAGTACCCTTCGCTCTACCAGGGCCAGAACCCCGGCGAGTTCAACTTCTTCGAGGCTTCCAGCATCCGGCAGGTCGGCAACAAATACGTGATGGTCTTCTCCGGCTACAGCGGCCCGGACTACGGCCTGGAGTCCACCAATTCCGCCCTGCGCTATGCCTACGGCGATTCTCCGCTCGGTCCCTGGCGCTCCGGCGGCGTGCTCGTGGATTCGCGCGGCGTCGTGCCGGACGAGAACGGAGAGCACCTGATGACCGCCAACGCCGCCCACAACACCCACGGTTCCCTGCAGGAAATCAACGGGCAGTGGTATGTCTTCTACCACCGGCCTCCGCGCGGATTCGGCAACGCCCGCCAGGCCATGGTCGCCCCCGTCAAGATCGAATGGGACAAGAAAAAGGTGGCCGACGGCGGCCAGGTCCGCATCACCGGCTACGACCCTTATGCCAAGGACGAGACCTGGGTGGCAGCCGCCTCCGACGGCCAGACCTACACCGGAGCGGAAGTCACCAGCGAAGGGTTCCAGATCTTCGGCCTGCCGCCGTACGGGTATTATTCCGCCGGCTACGCCTGCTATATGACCGACCAGAACTGGATGCAGGACACGCATGACGTCTGGGACAACAACATGGACCTCGCCGGACTCACCAACGGCGGCATCGTCGGATTCAAATACTTCGGTTTCGGCGGCCTGGATGCCGCCCGGAAGGGGGTTCCCGCCTTCGAGGGCACCCGCAAGGGCGACGGGACGCAGTTCCACCTCTTCCTCACGCCCGGCGGCAAGGGTGCCTTCCGGATCCGCGTCATGCTGGACGGACCCTACGCCAACAAGACCTGGAAGGGCCGTGAGATCGCCGTCATCGAAGTGCCGGAAGACGCCCCCAGGGAGATGACCGCCTTCAGCGTGCCCGTCCCGGCCGTCGAAGGCCTCAGCGGCAAACATGCCATCTACCTGGTCGTGGAGGGCCCGGAGGTCGAGCAGCCGCAGGGGCCGCGCTTCGGGGGTTTCGGCGGTTTCCGGCCCAACATCCCGCAGCGTCCCGTGGGCCTGTGCGACCTGCACGGGATCGGCTTCTCCAAGGCAGGCAAGCCCTGTGAGCGTCCGGAAGTGCCCACCGTCGGCATCCAGGTCAATGACCTGGCGCTCAAGGTCCCCACGACGCCCATCCGCTGCTCCAACGACAACGGCCTGACCGACCAGATCCGCTACCAGGTGTATGCTCCCGTCCGGGAAGGCGATACCCTGCGCGTGATCCTGTCCGATCCCGAGGTCCTCTGCGAGATCAGTCCGATCGTCGAGGGCCGCGCCACCATCACCTGCACCTACAAGGGAAAGAAGAAGATCTACTTGATCAATTAAAGAATGAGCGCCGTTGAGGTGGCGCACATTTCCCTCATTTCCAATTAACTACAAATCCTCGGGTACGAATAAACAGTACCCGAGGATTTGTAATTTGATGAAAATCAAAGAGATGCTCGCCATCAAAGGCGGCCGGTCCCCTGTCCGGCTAGAGGCTGACGAGGGAGGAGCCGCGTGCGACGCTCTGTTCGGTGATGCGCAGGTCCTTGCCGGGGCGGTAATGGCAGGAGGAGGCCCCGGAGAGGTGGACGGACAGGGTCTGCTGGACGGCGATGATGGCTTTGGCCGCGCCGGACAGGCGGATGTCGGCAATGTCAGCCGGGGCGGAGGAAGTGTCTATCTTGACGGCGCCGGAGCCGGTCATCAGGACCTGGTTGACGGAGCCCTCGTGTACCACGTTGGCGGCGCCGGAAAGCGTGGATTCCATGCTGCCGACATTGCCCTTCAGGGCGAGTTTGGCCGCACCGCCTACTTTCAGCTCGAAGTCTTTGGCATCGATGTCGGCGATGGCCCCGACGGCTCCGGAGAGGTTGACTTCGACAGCGTCGAAGCGTCCTTTCAGATCCAGCTTGGCCGCTCCGCTGGCCTGGATTTCCGCTTCGCGGGCCTGGATGGAGAGTCCCTGCAGCTGGGCGGCGCCGCTGAGTTCCAGCTCGAAATCCTTGCGCGAGGAGAATTCTCCGGAGGCCTGGAGTTTCGTCGCGCCTGACATCTCCAGGGACGTGAGTTCCGGCATGGAGACGAAGACACGGACCTGGTGCCTGTTGTTTTCGAGCCGGCGGCGGATATCTATCGGCAGGTCTTCCGTTTCGAGTTCCAGCACGCCGTCCGAGACCTTGACTTTCAGGTAGGGCATGGCGAAATCGGGGGCTTCCACCCGCACGCTGTAGCGCGCGGAGCGGGTGAGCTCGACCTGGTAGATCCAGGAGACGTCCAGTCCGTGGAACCCGCTCAATTTGAATTCTTTGGTCTCCTGCTTGGCGGCCGGCTCGGGGCTGGCCTGGACAGCGGAGAGGGGGAGTGCAGCCAGCACGGCTGCCGTCAGAAAGGCGATGATCTTTTTCATATGGCTGAGTTTATTTACAGATTTGTCGGGCTTGGTGGAGCAGGTCGCCGTAGTAAGCTTTCAGGATGCGGGAACGCTCCCGGCCGGAGAGTTCTTCGGGCAGCAGCACGAAGAGCGGCTCCTGCTCTTCCGTGAGTTCGCGCAGTACGGCGTCCCAGTCCGTGCCGTTGTCCTGCGGCAGGGTGCGATAGAGGCCGGCCACCTCGTCCATATAGGCCAGGTAGATGGCTTCCGGGTCCGAGCCTGCCCGGCGGAAGGGGTCTCCGGGGCGGAGCAGCAGGAAAGCTGCGGCGCAGGCGGCCAGCGCCAGGGCCCATGTGCCGGGACGGCGGAAAGCGGACGACAGCCGGGACAAGAAGGGGCTCCGGTGCTTTGCCGGCGCCGCTTCGGAGAGCGCCGTTGCGTCCAGCAGGGCCAGGAAGCGCTGCTCGTGGCCGGCGGCGGGGGACTCCGTGTCAAAGGCGTCCGCGTGGGTACGGATGTATGATTCGAGTTCGTTCATATCTTTCGTTTCAAACTGTCAGCCAATTTGGCGCGGCCGCGGGCGTACAGCGAGCGGAGCGTCGTCTCCTTGCGGCCGGTCATGGCGGCGATTTCGCCGTAGTCCAGCCCCTCGATGAGCACGAGGTTCAGCATCAGGCGGTAGGGCTCCGGCAGCGCATCCATCGCGGCGCGGATCTCCGGGATGCCCGGCAGGGGGCCCGTGTCGCCGCCCGGGACATCGGCGCTCCCGGACGAGGCCTGGCCGTACTCCGTCAGGAAATCCGCTTCGCGCTGCCTGCGGCGCAGGCGGTCGATGGAGGCGCGGATGCAGGTGCGTGCCAGCCAGGCGGAAACCTGCGCTTCGGAGGAGAAGGTGCCGGGGGCGGTGACGAATTTCAGGATCGTGTCCTGCATCACCTCTTCCGCTTCGCCGGAATCATGCAGGATGCGAAGACTGATGTTGAACAGCCGCCGGTGGTGTGTCCTGTAGAATTCCGTGATCTCCTGTCGTGTCATTTTCGCTTGTTCTGTCTATATAACGCAGAACGAACCGGATTGTTGCAGTCCGGTTCGATTATTTTTCAAAAAAGCTGAAATGCACGCGGCCGTAGGTCTTTTCCTTCTTGAATAAAGGATGGCCGGTGAAGGAGTGCTCGTCTCCGTGCTCGAGGATGAAGTAGCATCCAGGGTGGAGCAGGTCGAGCGACAGGACCTTGTCCGGGAGGGTCTCCAAGCCCTCCAGGGCGTAGGGCGGATCGGCGAAGATGAGGTCGAATTTCTCCCGGCAGATGGGGAGGAAATCGAAGACGTTGGCGTGCACCGCCGTGACGGCGTCCAGCCCCAGCCGGGCGGCCTCGCGGCGGATGAAGGCGGCATGGTCGCGGTTCATCTCGATGCTATAGACGCGCCGGGCGCCCCGCGATGCGAATTCATAGGAGATGGCGCCGGTGCCGCCGAAAAGGTCGAGCACCTGCAGGTCTTCGAATTCGTATTCGTTGTTCAGGATGTTGAACAGGCCCTCCCGGGCGAAATCCGTGGTGGGCCGGGCACCGTAGCCCATCGGGGGGAGGATGGGTTTGCCCTTGAGGCGGCCGCCGATGATCCTCATAGCTTGACGACGGCCTTGAAATAGCGGTACAGCGACATCTCGTCCTCGGCGTCCAGCGGAGAGCGCCAGCAGATCGTGGAGATCTCCGGGTTGAGCTGGAGGGATTTCAGGGACAGGAAGATGAAGTATTCCGCCGTGGTGAAGTCCTGGACCGGGAAACTGTTGGCGAGCAGCAGGTTCTTGCCCTGTGCGATGGTGAGGAAGAGCCGGTCTCCGGCCAGGCTGCAGAGAATCTTGTTGTATTCGGGGCACTCCGGAAGCCGCATCAGGAGCTTGTAGATTTCCGGCGTGCCGTCCACAACGACGCTGTCCCCGTCTTCTGTATAGACGAGGACAGCATCATATTGCGGAAGGTCGAGGTGTGCGACCCGGTCGTCCTCCTTCAAATCAGCAACTTCGGAGAGCGCCTGACGCGCCGCCTCCGGGCTGAAAAAATGGGAGGGGACGAGGGTGAACACTACTCCCAGTTGCCAGCGTTGTTGTTCGGGGCGGTGATGGAACCGACCTGGAGGCCTTCGTAGCGGTTGAGGTCGCGGCTCTCAGCATTCAGGTTGATGATGAGCTGCTTGTCCATGCCCTTGAGGAGGGACTTCCAGGGGACGCGGGCCTCGAAGAGGGGCACGGGCACACCGGACACCATCTTGACGGCGGATTCCATCTGGACGGGCTCTTTGCCGGAGAACGGGATATATTTCAGGGAGTCGATGCTGAAATCGGTGCGGCCGTTGAACAGGGTGTCGCGCACGGGGATCTCAGTGGCTTTCGAGAAGACGACTTTCTGCCCGTTGGCGTATGCCTCGGCGAGTTTCTCCGTGATCTGCTCGGGCTTGAGCTTGCGGTTGGCCTTCTTGATGGCTTCGGTGTTGATGACGGCGAGGGAGTCGTCCATGGAACCGATCTGCATCACGATTTCCATCTTACCGTTCTCATAGAACTGCTTGAGGGAGTCGATGGAGGAATTGAACTTGCCCGTGACGGACTTGTAAGCCACCTGAAGGGTACGGATGTCCTTGAGACGCTGCACGGCGACCGCCTGGCGGTTGGCCTTCTCCTTGTTGAAGTTGACCGGCTTCATGATGTTGCTGTAGAGCAGATAGGCCAGTCCGCAGATGCCTGCGGCGAGGACAACCTCAACGAGAATCTTAACTACTTTGTTCATGTTATGGTTAGTTTTATTTGATATCCAAAGTCCCACAAAGTTATGAAATTGATTTATCAAATGCAATATTCTTATTAAATTTGCGCAGAAATTTTGAAGGAAATGCGGACTCTTGCACCCGAGGATATTCTCCGGCTGGAGGCGCTTTTTGCCTCGGCAAAGCGCGTCAGCATCGCCGTGCACACGCACCCCGACGGGGATGCGCTGGGCAGCGGCGCGGCGCTGTCGGCCTACCTGCGCCTGTGCCGGGGCGTCGAAGCCCGCCTGCTGCTGCCGGATCCGGCACCCGCCTCGCTGGATTTCGTGGCGGATGCGGACTACGTCCTGACAGGCACGGACCCGCTCCCCGTCCGGGAATGGATCGCCGGGAGCGACCTGGTGGTCTGCCTGGACATGAACGGCTTCTCCCGGGCCGAGTCGCTTTCCGGGCCGCTGCAGGCGTCGCCTGCGCCCAAGGTGCTGATCGACCATCATCTGCATCCCGAACGGGAAACGTTTGACCTGGTGTTCAGCGAGACGGAGATCTCTTCCGCGAGCGAACTGCTCTACTGGGTGCTGCTCGCCCTGCCCGGCGTCGGCGCCGCGGAGCGGCTTCCCCTGGAGGTGCTCACGCCCCTGATGACCGGCATGACCACGGACACCAACAATTTCGCCAATTCGGTCTTTCCTTCCACCCTGCAGATGGCCTCGGGCCTGCTCGCGGCGGGGGTGGACCGGAACGTGCTGCTGGAGCGGCTGTACCAGCGCTACCGGGAGAACCGCTTCCGGGCGATGGGGGCCTTCCTGGCCGAGCGGCTGGTGATCACGCCCGAAGGGGTGGCTTACGCCGTCCTGGACCGGGATTTCCTGGGGCGTTTCGACCTGCAGGACGGCGAGTCTGAGGGCTTCGTCAACCTGCCGCTGGGCATCGGCCGGGTGCGCATGAGCCTGTTCCTGAAGGAGGACGACGGGCACTTCCGCGTGTCGATCCGCTCCAAGGCGGGCGTTTCGGCGAACCGGCTGGCCGCGGAGGCGTTCCACGGCGGCGGCCACGAGCAGGCCGCGGGCGGCAAACTGTTCTTCCCGCAGGACATTCCTTCCCCGGATGACGCGGGGCAATACATAGCAAACGTGGCGGCACGATTTATGCGGAATCAAGCGCCGTCCCATCAACAAGATGAATATGAAAAATAACCTATTATATTTCGCCCTTGCGGCCATGCTGCTGGGTGCCTGCGCCAAGGCGCCCGTGGAGGGCCTGAACGATGATGACAAACTGTATCTGGAATCCTGGATCCAGGTGCACCATCCGGAGGCGCAGCGTACGGCCCTCGGCGCCTATATCCTGGAAGACAAGCCGGGTACGGGCGCGGCGGCCGGCACGCCGGAAGCCAACCCCTATGTCCGGGTGCACTGCACGGCAAGCTATCTGTCCGGATCCGTCCAGAAGACGACGGAAGAGCAGCTGTCGAAGCAGCTGGGCACGTACAAGGCGAACAATTATTACGGTCCGGAGATCTGGGACCGTTCCGACGACGGCCTCGTGGCCGGCATCGAGGAGGCCGTGGCGGCCATGCGCGTGGGCGGCTCCCGGAAGGTGGTGATTCCCGGCTGGCTGCTGGGCTACAATACCACCACCGGCTCGGCCTACCGCTACGACACGGCGCAGGGCTACGAGGAGAACGTGTCCGGCAGCGCGCCGGTCATCTATGAGATCGCCCTGGAAGAGGTCATTCCCGACATCGACAAGTGGGAGGCGGATTCGGCCGGCCGCTACATCGCGCGCCATTTCCCGGGCAAGAGCGTGCTCGACTCGCTCGAATACGGCATGTACTATTTCCGGACGGCGGAGCCGACCAGCGAAGAGGCGTTCCACAAGGACACCACCATTTATGTCAACTATACCGGCCGCCGGCTGGACGGCTCGGTGTTCGACACCAGCATCGCGGACACGGCCAAGTTCTACGGCATCTATTCCGCGTCGCACAACTACGGCCCGGCTACGGTCAAGTGGTATGGCAGTGACGGAACCCATACCGACATCACTTTCACCTCCTACGGCAGCACCAGCGGCTCGTCCGTGATCACAGGCTTCTCCTATGCGCTGGACCGGATGCGCCCGCACGAGAAAGGTACGGCGATCTTCATCTCCGACTGGGGATACGGCCTCGCCGGCTCCGGCTCCACCATCCCCGCCTACAGTCCGCTGCGCTTCGATTTCCAAATTGTAGATAAGCCCTAGCGCATGGCGGTCTCGAGTGCGGCTCCTACAGAGCTCGGAACCCGGAAAATCGGGGTCCTTCTTCGGCAGTACGCCGTCCCGGGCATCATCGCCCAGACGGCGGCTTCGTTGTACAACATGGTCGATTCCATCTACATCGGCCACATCCCCGGCGTGGGGTCGGCGGCGATCAGCGGCCTGGCCGTGACCTTCCCGCTGATGAACCTGTCCGCCGCCATGGGCACGCTCGTGGGCGTGGGCGCCATGACGCTCATCTCCGTGCTGCTGGGCCAGAAAAACTATCCGGCGGCGCAGAAAGTGCTCTCCAACGTACTGACGCTCAACGTGATCATCGGGATCCTCTTCACCCTGGTCACGATTCCCTTCCTGAACCCGATCCTGCGCTTCTTCGGAGCCAGCGACAACACGCTGCCCTACGCGCATTCCTACATGATGATCATCCTGCTGGGCAATATGTTCACGCACCTGTATTTCGGTTTCAACGGGCTGATCCGTTCGGCGGGCCATCCCCGGGTGGCGATGAACCTGACCCTGTTTACGGTGATCTCCAACGCCATCCTGGATCCGATCTTCATCTTCGCCTTCGGGCTGGGCATCCGGGGCGCCGCCCTGGCCACGGTCATCTGCCAGCTGATGGCCCTGACCTACACGCTGCGTTTCTTCTCGGACAAGAGCCGTTTCCTGCATTTCTCCCGGCCGCTTTTCCAGCTGGACTGGCGCGTGGCCAGGCAGTCGCTCGCCATCGGCGTGGGGCCGTTCCTGATGAACGTGGCCGCATCGATGGTGGCGCTCTTCATCAACCAGCAGCTCCGTAAATACGGCGGGGACCTGGCGATCGGCGCCTATGGCATCGTGAACCGGCTCACCATGCTCTTCGTCATGATCTGCATGGGCTTCAACCAGGGCCTGCAGCCCATTGCGGGCTATAATTACGGCGCCCGGCAGTATCACCGGGTCAAGGAGGTCTTCATCCTGACGGCCAAGTGGGAAGTGCTCGTCACCACGCTCTGCTTCCTGATGTCGGAGCTGATCCCCCGCTCGGCCGTGAGCCTGTTCACCAACGATCCGGAACTGATCGACTTTGCGGCCCGGGGCCTGCGCATCATGAATGCGGGCTTCGCCCTGGTCGGTTTCGGCATGGTCACGGGCAATTTCTTCCAGTGCCTGGGCATGGTGCGCAAGTCCATCTTCCTGTCCCTCTCGCGGCAGCTGCTCTTCCTGCTTCCGCTGATCTACACCCTGCCGCTCTGGCTGGAGGACAAGGGCGTCTGGATCAGTTTCCCGATTTCGGATACCCTCAACGTGATCATATCCGCCATCCTGATCGTCCGCCTGTTCCGCAAGTTCGACCGGCTCCAGGATGGCGAGAATCCCGATATCCTCGGCAGTTCCATCCAATCCTAGCGCTTTATGGACAAGAAGATCCTCATCAATGTGGGCCGCCAGTTCGGTGCCGGCGGCAGAGGCGTCGCCGCCGTATTGGGCGAACGGCTCGGCATCCCCGTCTATGACAACGAGTTGCTGCAGAAAGCGGCAGAGGAGAGCGGCTTCAGCCCGGCCCTCTTCAAGAAGAGCGACGAGAAGCGGCGCCTGTGGCGATTCGGAAGCCTGTTCGGACTGAACAGGGCCTCCGCCTATGCGCCTTCGGCCATCGACGGCACGGAACTGTTCAAGTTCCAGAGCCAGGCCATCCGGGACATCGCGGAGAAGGGGAGCGCCATCTTCCTGGGCCGCGCCTCGGACTATGTCCTGCGCGACATGGACTGCCTCGACGTGTTTATCTGCGCGCCCCTGGAGGACCGCGTGAAACGGGTCTGCGAGCGCACGGGGATGACGGCGGAGGAGGCGGAGAAATACATCCTGAAGAAGGAGAAGACGCGCAGCGACTACTACAACTTCTTCACCTTCGGCAACTGGGGCGTCGCCTCCAACTACGACCTCTGCCTCGACTCGTCCCTGGTGGGCATCGAGGGAGCCGCGGACATCATCATCGATTTCGGCCGCCGGGCCGGACTGCTCTAGATACTAAAGTTGTGGTAATGCGGACCGAAACGCTCGAACGCGGCGCGGTCCAGCATTTCCCGGTCGTCCGGGTGGGCGATGCTGATCATCAGCTTGGCCCGCTCCTGCAGACTCTTGCCGTAGAGTTCGACGGCGCCGTACTCGGTCACGATCCAGTGTGCGTCCGCACGGGGCGTGACCACGCCGGCTCCCGGATTCAGCTGGGCGACGATCTTGTTCTTGCCCTTGAGGGTGCGGGAGGCGAAAGCCGTGATGCTCTTGCCGCCCTCTGACATCGTGGCGCCTTTGACGAACTCGAGCTGCCCGCCGGTGCCGCTGAAGATGCGCGTGCCGATGGAGTCGGCGCTGATCTGCCCGGTGAAATCGACTTCCGTGGCGGAGTTGATGGCCTTCATCTTGGGATTCTGGCGGATCACCCAGGGGTCGTTGACATATTTGATGTCGCGCATCAGCACGTCGGGGTTGTGGTCGATGAAGGAATAGACCTCCTGCGAGCCCAGCAGGAAGGAAGCGACGACCTTGCCGGTGTCGATCTTCTTGTTGCGGCCGTCGATCACGCCCGCCTTGATCAGGCGCAGCAGGCCGTCGGCGAACATTTCCGTATGCAGGCCCAGGTGCTTGTGGCCGCCGAGCTGGGCGGCGAGGGCGTTGGGCAGGGCGCCGATGCCCATCTGGATGCAGTCTCCGTCCTCCACGAGGGCGGCGCAGTTCTTGCCGATCAGGACCTCGGTCGGGGTGGGTTCGGCGAAGTTGGCCGTCACCAGCGGCGTGTCGTCCTGCACGAGGTAGTCGAACTTCTCCAGCGGAATCAAGTCGCCGTAGGCGAAGGGCACGTTGGGATTGACCACGCCGATCACGACCCCGGCCGTCTCGATGGCCGCCACGGAGCAGTCCACGGAGGTGCCGAGGCTGACGCGGCCCTGCTCGTCCGGCAGGGACACGTTGACCAGTGCGGCTCCGAGGGGAATGGCGCCGTCGCGGTAGAGCTTCTGGCTCTCGCCCAGGTGGACCGGCAGGTAGTCGGCGTAGCCGGCGTTGACGTTGGCGCGGACATTGGGCCCGACGAAGAAGCCCTGCTCGAAGAATATCCCTTCGTAGCGCGGTTCGCTGTAGGGGGCGGGGCCTTCCGTGTGGAAATGGTGGAAATGCAGGTCGCAGACGTCCCCGGCGTCGGCGCGGCGGCACAGGGCCTGGATGAGGATGTGGGGCACGCTGGCGACACTGCTCAGATGGACGTGGCAATGGGAGGGGATGTGGCTGACCGCCTCGTCGGCGGAAACGAAGTTCAAGGGCTTCATCTCGATTATTATTGTTATTTTTGCAGCGCAAATGTAGCAATTATTTCCATGCATACCAAAGAAGAAAAGCTCGCAGCCTTCGGCCGGCTGCTCGATACGATGGACGCCCTGCGCGACAAATGTCCCTGGAATGCCGCCCAGACCATGGATACCATCCGCCCGATGACGGAAGAAGAAGTCTATGAACTGTCCGACACCATCCTCAAGGGCGACCGTCCCGGCACCGCCAAGGAGATCGGCGACCTGCTCTACCACCTCGTCTTTTACGCGCGCATCGGGCAGGAGGAGGGCAGTTTCGACATCGCCGACTGCCTCGACAAGGTCGTGGACAAGATGGTCTTCCGCCACCCGCACGTCTTCGGCCCGCAGGCCGGCACGCCCACGACGGCCAAGGAGATCGCCGACACCTGGGAGCTGGTCAAAGCCAAGGAGAAAGACGGCAACAAGACCGTGATGGGCGGCATTCCCGACGCGATGCCCGCCATCCTCAAGGCCCTTTCCATGCAGGAGAAGGCCCGCGGCTGCGGCTTCGACTGGGAGCAGAAGGAGGACGTCTGGGACAAGGTCTGCGAGGAACTGGGCGAGGTGCGCGAGGCCTGCGGCGAGCAGGATCCGGCCCACATGCAGGAAGAATTCGGCGACCTGCTCTTCGCGGTCATCAACGCCGCGCGCCTCTACGGCGTCGATCCCGAAGCGGCCCTCAGCGGCACCTGCACCAAGTTCCGCCGCCGTTTCACCTACCTGGAAGAGCAGACGCTCAAGAAAGGCCGCAAACTCACGGACATGACCCTCGCCGAGATGGACGCCATCTGGGACGAAGGCAAAGCCAAGGGGCTGTAGGGGATGAGCGATTATTTCATTATCCCGCGGAAAATGATTAACTTTGCAAACTTGTATTAAAACCGCAAGTCCGACTATGCCTGCTTACCAGATCCGCGAAGTCAAGTCCCGCAAGGAACTCATGCAGTTCGTCCGTTTCCCGGACGAGCTCTATAAGGATTGTCCCCAGTATGTCCCCGCGCTGCACAGCGACCAGGTCAAGTCGCTGACGCGCGTGGCTCCGCTCAAGTATTGCAGCCACAAGCTGTGGCTGGCCCTGGACGGCGACCACGTGGTGGGCCGCATCAGCGCGATGGTCAACCCGCGCTACAACGAGCGCTACGGCAAGAAGCGCGCGCGTTTCGGCTGGTTCGACTGCATCAAGGACATCGAGGTGGCCCGCCTGCTGATCGGCACCGCCGAGGCCTGGGCCCGGGAGCAGGGGATGGACGAGATCCACGGACCGCTCTACTACAATACTTTCGGCAAGCAGGGCATGCTGATCGAGGGCTACGACAATATCCCGCCCTTCAACTGCCTGTATAACTTCCCGTACTACAACGACTTCGTGACGGAGCTGGGCTACGAGAAGGAGTGCGACTGGATCCAGTACAAGATGGTGGCGAACCACGGCGTGCCCGACAAGGCCCGGCGCGTGTCGAAGCTCGTCAAGGAGCGGTACAACCTGCATTTCGGCAGCTTGAGCAAGCTCAAGAAAGACAAGGCGCTGGTGCGCAAGTTCTTCGAGGTGTATAACGAGAGTTTCGCCGAGACGGTGATGAATTTCATTCCGCTCACGGACGAGGAGATCGACGAGGAGGCCGCTTCCGTGATGCCGTTCATCACGGACAAGGCCAGCTGCCTGCTGCTGGACGAGAAGAACGAGATCGTGGCGTTCGGCATTTCCTTCCCGACCATCTCCACGGCCCTCCAGAAGGCGAAGGGACATCTCTTCCCCTTCGGCTGGTGGCACCTGTGGCGGGCGATGCGCAACTACGAGACCACGGACCTGATGGTCAACGGAGCCGCTCCCGCGTGGCAGAACAAAGGCGTGTCCGCGGTCTATTATGAGGAGATGGCCGACAAGGCCATCAAGATCGGCAACCGCTGGGCGATCTCCAATCCGCAGATCGAGTCCAACAGCGCGGTCAATATCTGGAACAGCTACGAGCACGACCCGTTCATGCGCCGGCGCTGCTACATCAAGAAAATCTGAGACATTATGGCAGACAACAATACCCTACTCGACAAAGTCCTGTCCCTCGAGGGCAAGTTCAAGTCGCTTCAGGAGCAGCTTTCGAGCCCCGAGGCGATGGCGGACATGAAGAAATACGTCCAGCTGAACAAGGATTACAAGGAGCTCGAGCCGATCATCAAGGCCGGCAAGGAATATGAGAAGATGGTGGAGGACCTCTCCGCCGCCAAGGATATCCTCGTCAACGAGAAAGACGAGGAGCTGCGCGAAATGGCCCGCATGGAGATCGCGGAGATCGAGCCGAAGATCCCGGAGATGGAGCAGCAGATCCGCCTCCTGCTCATCCCGGCCGATCCGGACGACGGCAAGAACGCCATGGTCGAGATCCGCGGCGGCACCGGCGGCGACGAGGCGGCGATTTTCGCCGGCGACCTCTTCCGCATGTACCAGCATTTCGCGGAGCGCCGCGGGTGGAAGCTCGAAGTCACGGACCAGGCGCCCGGCACCTCCGGGGGATTCAAGCAGATCGTCTTCAAGCTCTCCGGCAATGACGGCGTCTATGGCGTGATGAAATACGAATCCGGCGTGCACCGCGTCCAGCGTGTGCCGCAGACGGAGACCCAGGGCCGCATCCAGACATCCGCCGCTTCCGTGGCGGTGTTCCCGGAAGCCGGTGAATTCGATGTGGACCTGAGCTGGGACGACATCCGGCTGGACCTCTTCTGCGCCTCCGGCCCCGGCGGCCAGGGCGTCAACACGACCTATTCCGCCGTGCGCCTGACCCACATCCCGACCGGTCTGGTGGTGCAGTGCCAGGAGGAGCGCTCCCAGCTGAAGAACAAGGACCGCGCCTTCGAGGAGCTCCGTACGCGCCTCTACAACCTGGAGCACCAGAAGTACCTGGACGGTATCGCCGCCAAGCGCAAGACGATGGTCTCCACGGGCGACCGCTCCGCCAAGATCCGCACCTACAACTACCCGCAGGGCCGCGTCACGGACCACCGCATCAACTGGTCGATGTACAACCTGCCCGTCTTCATGGACGGCGACATCCAGGAATGTATCGACCAGCTGCAGATCGCCGAGAACGCCGAGCGCCTCAAGGAAGCGGGGGAGTGATGACGGGCCTTACTCCGTCAACTTCTTCAGCGCCAGCTCCACCAGCTGGGCGACCCGGGGCTTGTAGTCCGTGTTGGCGTCCTTGAGGTAGCGGTGCGCGATGGCGCAGCAGACCGTGCCGGCGTTGTGGCCGAGCTTGGCGGCCATGCCCGCGAGGGCCGAGCCCTCCATCTCGAAATTGGTGATCTTGTAGCCCTTGAACTCGAAGGACTCGAAATCCTCCAGCATGTTCGGCATCGCCAGACCCTGGCGCACCACGCGTCCCTGCGGCCCGTAGAAGCCGGAGGCGGAGATGGTCATGCCCTTGACGGTGCAGTCTGCGAAGCGGTCGATCAGCTTCTGGCCGGCCCGCACGAAATAGGGGTCGGGCAGGTGTTTATCCCAATGGACGTGCTCCTTGAAGGCTTCCTCGAAGTCCTGCAGGGCGATGCTGTCGCGGTCCGCATACCAGTTGAGCAGGCCGTCGCAGCCCACGGAAATGTGTGAGAAGATGAAGGCGCCGAGCGGAATCTCGGGCTGGATGGCGCCGCAGGTGCCGATGCGCAGGATGTCCAGCGTGCGGTGCTCCGGCTTGACTTCGCGGGTCTCGAAATCGATGTTCGCGAGGGCGTCCAGCTCCGTCATCACGATGTCGATGTTGTCCGTGCCGATGCCGGTGGACAGGATCGTGATGCGCTTGCCGTTGTAGCGGCCGGTGGCCCAGCAGAATTCGCGGGAGGCCCCTTCCGCCTCGATGGAGGAAAAATAGGATTTGACCATGGCGACGCGGCCGGGATCCCCCACGAGGATGACCGTGTCGGCCAGCTGCTCCGGACGGATGTGGATGTGGAAGACGGATCCGTCGCCGTTGATAATCAGTTCTGATTCAGGAATTCTCATGGTATGGAAGCGGTTAGGGTTTATTTCTTTTTGCGTTTGGCGGCGCGCAGGCGGTCGGCGCTGCGCACCAGCATTTCGTCGGCGAGGATGCTCCGCGCGGCCAGGAAATCGAGGATGGCCGCCACGATCGGGAAGACGGCGGTCACGTGGAAAACCGGCGTATTGTGCGTGGAGATGAAATCATACACCAGCCAGCCCTGCAGGGCGATCAGGATGATGGCCGACAGGGAGGCCGTGCGCATCTGGAAGACGCGGTGCTTCCAGGTGGTCAGGGCCATCACCTGCAGGAAACCGGTGATGAGCAGCAGGACCAGATAAGGCCAGTATTCGGTGTAGGGAATATCTCCTGCCTTGGTGCAGAAGAAGAGGGAGGCGACGAGGCCCGTCGCCAGGAGAAGATACAGGGTTTGAACTCTTTGCCACATAATCTATCGCGAATTGAAGCGGGCCAGGACGGCCTGCTCATAGGTTTTCGAAACGGGGATCGGCTCGACGGAATCGATGTCGAAATCGATCTTGTAGCCGTCCTTCACGGACTTGAGGACGGCGATCTTGCGGATGTTGACGATGTATTTGCGATGGCAGCGGACCAGTTCGCTGTCGGCGAAACTGTCCTCCACCGTCTTGAGGCGGCAGCGCAGCATATACTGCTTCATCTCCCCGGCGCTGTCCATGTACCAGGCCTTGATGTAGTTGTCGTCCGACTCGATGAAGTAGAGGCTGTCCGAACTGATGGAGAACTTGAGCACGCCGTTGTTGTCGAACAGGGTGATGCGCTTGTCGGTGTAGGGCACGGCCGGCCTGTCGCTGACCACGTTGCCGTAGTTCATCAGGCGGATGGTGTTGTCCCGGTCCTGCAGGGCGAAGGACATGGCGGAAAAGACGAAAGGCACGCACAGGCAGACGGAGGTATAGACCAGCGCACTCTCGAAGACGGCGCCCGTGCTGCGCAGATACGGCTCGATCACCCCGAGGCGGACGCCCTCATACGTGAAGAACGTATAAAGCAGGCTGACCAGGATGACCTCGGCGACCACCCAGAGGGCGTAGCCCAGGATCGTGAAGCGCTCCAGGGTACGGCAGCGGTACATCAGCATGCGGCTCAGGACGACGATCAGCGCGGCGATCAGCACGAAGGCCAGGGTATAGAAGAAGGCCTCGCTGGAGCCGAGCGCGAACCAGGCGTTGCCGGAGAAGGGGACGCTCACGAGGATAAACACCAGCGAGAACAGGGCCGTGTAAACAACGGTCATCCAGATCTGCTGTTTTTCAAGCAGGTAACGGGGCAGCTGGTCCGAGAACTTGATCATCTGATGCGGTAGCCAAAATGCAAATATAAGAATTATTTGTTACCTTTGCGCCGACAATGATGAAAGATATGGATAAAAGAGTAGCAGTGACCGGCCTGGGAGTGCTCTCCTGCATCGGCAACGATGTCAAGACCTTCTGGGACAACCTCGTACACGGCGTGTGCGGCATCGATTATATTACGGAATTCCCGACGGACGGCCTCGCCGTCAAGATCGGCGGCATGGTCCGCAATTTCAATCCGGAGGACTATGGCATGGACAAGCCCTTCATCCGCAAGCAGGATCCGTTCACGGTCTTCGCCATGGCTTCCGCCTACCAGGCGATGCAGGATGCCGGCCTGGTGTCCGGAGAGAACATCGACCCGGCCCGCCTGGCCACCTACGTCGGCTCGGGCATCGGCGGATTCCAGACCATCCAGCGCGAGCTGCAGAAGTTCTTCGACGATCCCACCGGACAGTGGGTGTCCCCGAACTTCGTCCCCACGATGATCAGCGACATGGCCGGCGGCCAGATCGCCATCAAATACGGAGCCCAGGGCTCCTGCATCGACATCGTCACGGCCTGCGCCACCTCCACCCACTCGATCGGAGAGGCGTTCCACGCCATCAAGCACGGTTACGCCGACGCCGTCATCGCGGGCGGCACGGACCATTGCACCATCCCGATCGGCATCGCCGGCTTCGCCAACGCCAAGGCGCTCACCCGCGCCGAGGATCCGCAATATGCCTCCCTGCCTTTCAACGCCAACCGCAGCGGCTTCGTGATGGCCGACGGCTCCGCCGTCCTCATCCTCGAGGAAATGGAGCACGCCAAGGCCCGCGGCGCCCACATCTACGCCGAAGTCGCCGGCTACGGCAGCACCTGTGACGCCTACCACGCCACGGCGCCGCGCCCGGACGCCACCACGCAGGCGGCCTGTATCAAGCTGGCCCTGGAGGAAGCCGGGTTCGACGCTTCCCGCGACCAGGTCTATATCAACGCCCACGGCACCGGGACGCTCCTCAACGACGTGGCCGAGACCAAGGCCTACAAGGTCGCGATGGGCGACT